>NZ_JBHWWX010000012.1:0-110054 GCF_042730335.1 Rhodococcus sp. NPDC060084 | reverse complement strand
GGCCCGGCTCACCCCCATCGAGCTCTGGCTCGACGCCCACCGCACGGCGGGCGAGCTGGCCGACCTCCCGACCCCGGTCATCGAGGGCCTCGTCCTGGGCCCCGTCGTCGCCATGGCCCGCCGCTGGCTCACCATCGGCGACCACCGACCCGCATACCCGGGATGCCCTGCTGCCAGCCCGGGATCAGCCGGCCGAGCGGGAACGCGACGGACTGACCGCGGCTCCACGACGAGTCGAACTCTTCGTTGGTCTCGTACTCGACGCCCTTGTAGTGCACGTCGACGGTTGCGTCGGGCTGCGCCTCGGGACCTTCACCGATGGTGATGTCCTCGACCACGAGTTCGGTGGGCGCGGGGCCTTCCGACTTCTCGATGACCGGCGGTTCGGGCTGGACCTGCACGTCGAGCAGATCGATCACGAACACGAGCGTCTTGCCCGACAACTGGTGGCCCGATCCGGCGGGACCGTAGGCGAGTTCCGGCGGGATCGTCAGCTGACGACGCCCACCGACACGCATGCCGGGGATGCCCTCCTGCCAGCCGGCGATGAGACCGGCGAGCGGGAAGCGGATGGACTCGCCACGGCTCCACGACGAGTCGAACTCCTCGCCCGTGTCGAACTCCACACCGACGTAGTGCACGTCGACGACCGCACCCGGCGTGGCTTCGGGACCGTCACCGATCGTGATGTCCTTGATGACCAGTTCGGTGGGCGCGGGGCCCTCCTGGAACTCGATCTCCGGTTTACTCACAGGTCCTTCTCCCTTGTCGAGTGGCAGTCGTCGCACACGCTCGGACAGATCGGTCAGCGAAGATCGATCCCCTTGTAGTCACGCTCGGTGTGGCCGACGTAGATCTGGCGCGGGCGCCCGATCTTGAGGGTCGGGTCGGAGTGCATCTCGCGCCAGTGCGCGATCCAGCCCGGCAGGCGGCCCAACGCGAACAGCACGGTGAACATGCGGTCCGGGAAGCCCATGGCGCGGTAGATCAAACCGGTGTAGAAGTCGACGTTCGGGTACAGCTTGCGCTCGATGAAGTAGTCGTCGGTGAGCGCGGCCTCTTCGAGCTTCATGGCGATCTCGAGCAGTTCGTCGCCCGCACCGAGCTTCTTGAGGATCGAGTCGGCGGTCTTCTTGACGATTGCGGCGCGCGGGTCGTAGTTGCGGTAGACGCGGTGCCCGAAGCCCATGAGCTTCACGCCGTCTTCCTTGTTCTTGACCTTGCGCACGAACTCGTTGACGTCGCCGCCCGAGTTCTTGATCTGCTCGAGCATCTCCAGCACAGCCTGGTTAGCACCGCCGTGCAGCGGGCCCCACAGCGCGTTGATGCCGCCCGAGATGGACGTGAACAGGTTGGCGTCCGACGAGCCGACCAGACGCACCGTCGACGTCGAGCAGTTCTGCTCGTGGTCGGCGTGCAGGATCAGCAGCATGTCGAGAGCCTGCGCGATCTCGGGATCGATCTCGTACGGCTCGGCCGGGAACCCGAACGTCATCCGCAGGAAGTTCTCGACCAGCGACAGCGAGTTGTCGGGGTAGAGGAACGGCTGGCCCACGGACTTCTTGTAGGCGTAGGCGGCGATCGTCGGGAGCTTGGCGAGCAAGCGGATCGTCGACAGCTCGACCTGCTCCGAGTCGTCCGGGTCGAGCGAGTCCGGGTAGTACGCCGAGAGCGCGTTGACGGCGCTCGACACGACTGGCATGGGATGCGCGTTACGCGGGAAGCCGTCGAAGAAGCGCTTGAGGTCCTCGTGCAGCAGCGTGTGCCGGCGGATCTTGTCGGTGAACGTCTCGAGCTGGTCCGACGTGGGCAGCTCGCCGTAGATCAGCAGGTAGCTGACCTCGATGAAGCTGGCCTTCTCGGCCAGCTGCTCGATGGGGTACCCGCGGTAACGCAGGATGCCCTTCTCACCGTCGATGTACGTGATCGCCGACTTGGTGGAGGCAGTGTTGACGAAACCGGGGTCGAGGGTGGTGTACCCGGTCTCCGCAAGGAGCTTGCCCAGCTCGATACCGTCATTGCCTTCCGTTGCTTTGGCGATCGACATCGCGTGCTCGCCACCGGGGTAGCTGAGGGCGGTTGTGGGTTCATTCTCAGCGGGCACGAAGGATCCCTCTCAAGCTCAGACCTACGAGAAACTTCCGAACATTCAGGTAGAACCTAGCCGTAGCGCAGCGCGTGCGCCCAGCCAGGGTCGGTCGAAAGTCCCCGCACAGTGTTTCGTTGATATCGACGTCGGACGTCGGCCCGCACCCTCGGAAACTCCGCCGCAAGGTCGGCGCACGCCGCTTACCTGGGGTAATCGTACGCGATCCGTGTGGTAGCACCATTGCCACCCCGCCTCCTGCCGTACACGGCGCCCGTGCGTCACCCGGAGAAACCCACCGCACCGAGGCCCCAACTGGCGTCCCAGCCCTCCCCCGGCTGCAGGACCACTTCGTCGATACCCAGATTGAACGCATCAGGAGGGCACGTCGCGGGAATCAGTGCGAGCGAACGCTCAGCAGCACCCCCGGACCCGGCCGTCTCGGTGGTCGCGTACAACCACCCGAACTCCGGCACCGTTCGCAGTTCCACACCGCGCCCGTCGGGACCGCAGAGACGGTGACGCACCACACCGTCGGCGTCCTCGTCGAGCGCGCTGAACGGTGTCGCGAGCCGTACACCGGAGAGGGAGCGTGGTGCGGTGAAGTCGTACTCGGTACCGGCGACGGGTTGTGAGTACGCGGTGGGGAGACCGCGTTCGCGGTCGATCGGAACGCGGGTACCCGCCGCCAGGTGCAGACTGCACTCGTCGAGCGGGGTGTCACCGGCCCGCAGATACGGGTGCACTCCGAGTCCGAACGGTGCGTGGAAATCGCCGATGTTGGTCGCGGTGTGGGTGACGACGAGCCCGTACTCACCGAGTTCGTGGGTCGCGGTGAGCAGCAGCCGGTAGGGCCATCCCGTCTGCAATCCGACCTCGAGCACCTGTTCGACACGGGTAGCCGTGTGCGACACGAGGTCCCACTTCTTGTTCCACGCGAAGCCGTGCACGGCGGTCTTCCGGCGCGGGTCGGTGACCGCCAGTTGGTGTTCGATTCCGTCGAAGAAGAAGTGGCCGTCGCGCACCCCACCCGGCCACGGCGCGAGCACGGCGCCCGCGTACAGCCACGGGTGTTCGGCCGGCCCGCTTTCGACGAGCCGGTAGGGGCCGGACGGATCGTCGTACACCAGTTCACGCACTGCCGCGCCCACCTCGGACACTTCGGCCCGGTAGCCGCCGCCCCGGATCACGTAATGCGCGGGACCGTCTCCCGGCCGGGCATCGGTCGGGTGATCGCGTTGCGAGTGGTGGATCGAGTCGGACATGTACCCAGTCTTGCGGGCGGCGGGCGATCGCACTACCCATTCGGGCGGCTGACCTGTCCGTACCGCCAACCTGCCGGCAGTCCCGGATCACATACCGGTCGTCATGGCCTCGATCACGGCCGCGGTGGCCGCCACCGTCGGGACGTCGTCGATCGGCACGTCGGGGTCACCGGTGGTGGAATCCGAGAGCACCACCAGCACGAGCGGATCCCCCTGAGGCGACCACACGACCCCGGCGTCGTTGACCGTCCCGTGGTCGCCTCCTCCCGTCTTGTCGGCCGCGGTCCAGCCGGGCGGCAGTGCCGCACGGATGCGTTTGTCGGACGTGAGGCTCCCCCGCATCCACCCCGCGAGGGTGCGCCGCTGCTGCGGCGGCAGCCCCGCACCGAGAAGCAGTTCGTAGCACCCCGCTCCGAGCCCGGCGGCGGTCGTGGTGTCGCGCTCGTCGCCGCGTCCCGCTTCGTTCAGTTCGGGTTCCCACCGGTCGAGGCGAGTTGCCCCGTCGTTGACGGCCCGCGCCAGGGCCGTCACCGCGTCCGGTCCGCCGAGGCGTCGCAACAGGAGGTTCGCGGCGGTGTTGTCGCTTCGGGTCAGCGCGGCCTCGCACAAGCGACCCACGGTCATGACGCGGCCCTGGTGCTCCGTCGTCACAGGCGAGTTGACGACGATGTCGGCGGGCTCGACCGCAATGGTCTCGTCGAGGGTCAGCCGGCCGAGGGATTCGAGACGCAGAATTCCGGCCGCTGCGTAGATCTTGAAGGTCGAGCACATCGCGAATCGCTCGTCGCCGCGGTATGAACAACTCCGCCCGTCGATCGGCGAATGCGCGAACACCCCGAGCCGGACCTTGTGGTCGTTTTCGATCCGGGCGAGACGTGCGTCGAGTGCGGGCAGTTGCAACCGTGTCTCCGGTACGCCCCTCGCGGCCGGGGTCGCATCCGGTGGCACCGTGCTGCCCGATGCGCCGCATGCGGCCAGGATCGGAGCGGCCGACAGGACGACGGCACCGGAGAGAAAGCCTCTGCGGGACAGTGCTGTTCGGTCGACTGCGGGTGGTGTTGCCATGCCGCTACAACAGCATCCGGCCTCTCGCCGATGCCAATACTTTACGGAGGCCGGGGCAAGTCGGAAAAAGTATCACCGCTGGTGGCAGCTCTAGAAGAGGCTGACAGTGACCGCACTTCCGGTAAATGTGGGGACGGCGTCGCGGACGCTGGTTGAATGTCGGCCATGGATCTGATCCGTCATCTCCGGTTCTTCGTCGCGGTCGCCGACACAGGACACTTCGGACGCGCCGCAGCCGAGCTGGAGATGACGCAACCTCCACTGTCCCAAGGACTTCGGCGTCTCGAGGAGTACATCGGGACCCCGCTCGTCCACCGCACGCAGCAGGGTGCCGTTCTCACTGCCGCCGGTGCGCAACTGCTTCCCCACGCCCGCTCGCTCCTCGACGACTCCGACCGTTTTCTCACGGAAGCGGTCCGCGTAGCCGGCGCCCGCGCAGTGGTCCGCTGGGGCGCCTGCGTCGCGCTCCCGGACCGGCTGCTCACCGCATGCGTCGCGGCCCTGTGTGCCGAGACCGATGCGGCGGTGACGACCGAATCGGGGACCACCGTCGACCTGATCGATGCGGTGCGGTCGGGCAGATGCGATTTCGCCGTCGTCGAACTTCCCACGCTCGTGGACGGCGTGGAAGCCGGCCCCGTCACCAAGATTCCGCGGTGGGTCGTCGTACCGAAGGACCATCGCAGCGCCCACGCCGAACGGCCTCGGTTCCCGATGCTCTCCGATCTGGCGTTCGCAACCCCAGCCCGAACAGGAAACCCCGGGGCCTTCGACGCCGTGCGTGACCTGCTGCGCGAACGCGGTCTCGAGGTCGACACGACGACTGCGCCGGACGACCGGGCCGTCCTCGCCGCAGTGGCTGCGGGCACCCATTTCGGGATGTCCACCACGAGGCCCGGTTCGGCGCCGGGGGTCGCGTGGCTGCCCTTGGCTCCCGCCGCGATCGCGCTGCAGGTGCGTCTCGTGTGGCGAACCGGCGCCGACATCGACCGGTATGTCGCGGCACTCGATCGGGTGGTCTTCCGGGAACGGGTGCGCTGAGCCGTACATCCCGAGGGCTCGGACAGCGGTCACCGCGCTTCGGTCGCTGCTTTCTCCCGCGCGGAGTCGCTGTCGTCCTTCATCCGCACCGCGATCGTGAAGACGAGCACACCTGCCGCCGCGAGGATCACTCCGGCAGCGGCCGGTGCGGTGTACCCGAGTCCGGCGGCGATCACCGCACCGCCGATCGCGGCGCCGATCGCGTTGGCGAGATTGAACGCGGCGTGGTGGAGCGACGCCGCGAGAGTCTGGGCATCGTCCGCGACGTCCATCAGCCGGACCTGCAGCCCGGGACCGACGGCCGCGCACCCGCCGCCGAGCAGGAACACCATCACCAGAGCCGTGTACGGGTTGTGCACCGCGACGACGAACACGGCGAGCAGCACGCCGAGCGCACCCACGGTGATGAAGATGCCCGGCACCAGAGCGCGGTCGGCGAGGCGACCTCCCACCGCGTTGCCCACGACCATGCCGAGCCCGAACAGCATCAGGGCGACCGGGACCACCGATTTCGGTACGCCCGCGACGTCGGTCAGGGTGGTGCTGATGTAGGTGTAGACCGCGAACACACCACCGAAGCCGATCGTCGCGACGCCCAACGTCATCCACACCTGCTTGCGGCGCAGAGCACCCAGCTCGGTCCGCACGCTCGTCGTACGGATGGACAGGTCCGGCACCCACGCGACGACCGCGGCGACGGTGGCCACCCCGATCACCGCGACCAGGCCGAACGCGATGCGCCAGCCCAGTGCCATACCCAGCCACGACGCCGCGGGCACCCCGATCACGTTCGCGACCGACAGTCCCATCATCACGAGTGCGACGGCCCGCGCCCGCTGTCCCCGACCGGCGAGATGCGCCGCGACGATTGCGGCGACGCCGAAGTACGCGCCGTGCGGCAAGCCGGCAACGAACCGGGAGGCCACGAGCGCGCCGTAGCCCGGTGCCAGCACCGTCGCCGCGTTACCGATCGTGAACGCGACCATCAAGGCGATCAGCAGCGTCTTGCGCGGTACCCGGGCGGTCAGGGTCGCGATGAGCGGTGCACCGACCACGACGCCGGCGGCATATGCGGACACGACGTGCCCGGCGGTCGGCTCGGAGACACCGAGCCCGGCCGCGATGTCGGGAAGCAGGCCCATCGCCATGAATTCGGTGGTGCCGATTCCGAACCCGCCGAGCGCGAGTGCCCACATGGCGCGGGTGCGCCCTGCCCGCGGACCGTCGTCGATCCGGACGTCGTCGGGTGGGCAGGCGGGAGCCGTGGTCATGAGAGAGCCTTCGGAGAGTGCACGAGGTACGCGAAAGAGAAGTCCGGACGGCTGTGTCCGGCCCGTTCCATCTTCCGCTTCGGACCCGCCCACCTCGAATTCGTCAGGGGTGAGTTCCGCCACCGCCGCGTGGAGCGCGCGCTACGACAGGGTTCTCTCGACGCGGTACCGGACGAAGGCGGGGAACGCGAAGACACACACCGCGACGCCGACGATCACCAGGACACCGCCACCCGCTGCCGCAACCGCGGTCCCGGCTGCGGCGGCCGCGGCACCGTGCAGCACGTCGCCGATCCGGGGACCGCCGGCGACGACGACGATGAAGACTCCTTGCAACCGGCCACGCATCTCGTCGGTCGCGACGGTCTGCAGCATCGTCGACCGGAACGCCGCCGACACCATGTCCACCGCCCCGCCGAACGCGAGGAACGCCACCGCGAGCCACACCAGCAGCGCGCTCCCGCCCGAATCGGCGAACCACACCACGATCCCGAATCCGGCCATCGCGACGCCCCACAGCGCGATACACACGATCACCGCGAGACCCTGGCGCCGCACTCTCGGCAGCCACCCCGAGAACACGCCTCCGACAACGGCTCCCACCGACATCGCCGCGAACAGCACGCCGAGGACGAATCCGCCCTGCACCGGATCCCCGAAGGTTTCGTGAGCGATCTGAGGAAACAATGCGCGCGGCATTCCGAAAACCATCGCGACGATGTCGACGACGAAGGAGGCCAGCAGGATCTTCTGCCCGGACAGGTAACGGAACCCGTCGAGCACCGCGCGCAGTCCCGCCCGCGTCACCTCTCCCAGCGGCGGGATCGGGGGCAGCCGGACGACCGCCCAGAGCGTCGCCAGGAGGAAGACGGCATCGAGCAGGTACAGCGTCGACAACCCCACCATCGGGATGAGCACCCCGGCAAGCAGCGGACCGGCGATCGCACCGAACTGCACCACGGTCATGTTGAGCGAGGTCGCCGCAGCGATCTGGCCCGTGGGAAGCACACGCGGGATCACGGCCGCGCGGGTGGGCTGATTCACCGCGAAGAACGCCTGCTGCACCGAGAACACGCCGAGCAGCAGCCACACGTTGCCCGAACCCGCTGCGGCCTGTGCCCACAGGAGCAGCGAGGTGACGCAGAGGCCGACCGAGGTGATGGTCAGCAAGGTGCGCCGGTCCATCGCGTCCGCGAGCGCGCCGCCCCACAGCCCGAACACGACGAGCGGCACGAGACCGAACACACCGGTGAGCCCCACATAGGCCGAGTTCCGGGTGATCTCGTAGATCTGTTGCGGCACCGCGACGATCGCCATCTGGGCGCCGATCACGGTCACGACACCGGCCCACCACAGCCGCGCGAAGTCCTTGTTCTGCAGCGGTGTGGTGTCGGCGAGGATGCGTCTCACGGCTGGAGACGCCGGACGGACCACGCTCCGTCCACGAGCCGCATACGAATCCGGTCGTGCAGACGGTCGGGTCTCCCCTGCCAGAATTCGACGGTGTCCGGACTGATCCGGAATCCGCCCCAGAACGGCGGAACGGGAATGTCCTCGTCGGATCCGAGACCGTACTCTCTGCCCGCCTCGACGAGTGCGTGTTCGAGGTCTGTGCGAGACGCGACCGGCCGCGACTGCTGCGACGCCCACGCACCGAGCCGCGACCCGCGCGGCCGGGTCCGCCAGTACGCCGCGGTCTCCTCGGGCGCGACGCGATCCACCCTGCCCCGCACCGTGACCTGGCGGTGCAGCGGCAGCCACAGAAAGGTCACGGACGCGTACGGGTGCGCGGCCAGGTGGCGTCCCTTGTCGGATTCGTAGTTCGTGAAAAAGGTGATGCCCTCGGGTCCGACGGCCTTGCACAGCACCGTCCGGGTCGCGGGATCGCCGTTCTCGTCGACGGTCGCGAGCACCATCGCGTTGGGCTCGGGCACGGCGGCCTCGACGGCCGTGGCCAGCCATTGCCGGAACAACGGCAGCCAGCCGTCGGAGGCGAGCGCGGGTCCGAGATCGGCGGACAGCGTTTCGGCCGGGTCCGACGGGTTGTAGTCGGCACGCATCGACGCGAGATCGTCTGCCGGCACGTGTCGGCGCGGTGGTTCGGGCTGCACGGACGAAGACGGTACTCCGGGACGGCCGACGCCCGAAGACACGCGGTCGAGGACTAGAGTTCACCTGACGACTCGAGTGGGGTGCCGATCACAGTCACCGGTGTCCTCATTCCACCGGCAGTGCGGCTCGGATCGGGCGGCACACGAAAGAGGAGAGCCCATTCGCATGGCACCGCGCGCGTCTGTACCCGAGGATTTCGTCGCAGGTCTCGAAGGCGTCGTCGCCTTCACCAGTGATATCGCCGAGCCCGACAAGGACGGTGGCGCACTGCGTTACCGCGGTGTCGACATCGAAGAACTCGTCGCTCGGGGCGTGACCTTCGGTGACGTGTGGGCACTTCTCGTCGACGGCGAGTTCGGCCGGGGTCTGCATCCCGCCGAGCCTTTCCCGCTCCCGATCCACACCGGCAACGTGCGCGTCGATGTGCAGGCGGGCCTCGCGATGCTCGCGCCCATCTGGGGCTTCCAGCCGTTGCTCGACATCGACGACGCGACCGCCCGCGACAACCTCGCGCGCTCCGCGGTGATGGCACTGTCGTACGTCGCTCAGTCGGCGCGCGGCATCTACCAGCCGGCGGTACCCCAGGAGCAGGTCGACCAGGCGAAGACCGTGACCGAACGGTTCATGGTGCGCTGGAAGGGCGAGCCCGACCCGAAGCACGTCGAGGCCATCGACGCCTACTGGGTGTCGGCTGCCGAGCACGGTATGAACGCCTCCACTTTCACCGCCCGGGTGATCGCGTCCACCGGTGCCGATGCGCCTGCCGCACTGTCCGGCGCCGTGGGTGCGATGTCGGGTCCGTTGCACGGCGGTGCCCCGGCGCGCGTCCTGCCGATGATCGAGGAGACCGAGCGCAGCGGCGATCCGCGCGCTGTGGTCCAGGGCATCCTGGACCGCAAAGAAAAGCTCATGGGCTTCGGGCACCGTGTGTATCGCGCCGAAGATCCCCGTGCCCGCGTGCTGCGCAGCACCGCCGAGCGACTCGGCGCTCCCCGCTTCGAGGCCGCTGCGGCACTAGAGCAGGCAGCGCTGACCGAATTGCGGGAACGCCGTCCCGACCGCGCCATCGAGACCAACGTCGAGTTCTGGGCCGCCGTGATCCTCGATTTCGCCGAGGTTCCGGCCGCGATGATGCCGGCGATGTTCACGTGCGGACGGACCGCGGGCTGGTGTGCGCACATCCTCGAGCAGAAGCGTCTCGGCAGGCTGGTACGTCCCGCGGCGATCTACACCGGACCGGATCCTCGGTCCGTCGAGGCCGTCACCGGCTGGGAGTCGATCTCCCACCGCTGACGCACCCCGTCGGACGCTCACGCAAGCGGTCTAGACTACATCTGCACCATGTCACTCGACGCTTAGGACACGCATTCCGATGGCAGACGCTTCACCGATCATTCCCGCTGACCTCAAGCCCGCAGACGGCCGTTTCGGCTGTGGCCCGTCGAAGGTTCGCCCCGAGCAGCTCCAGTCGCTCGTCGACGTCGGCGCTTCGGTATTCGGCACCAGCCACCGGCAGAAGCCGGTCAAGGACGTCGTGGCCCGGGTGCGCTCCGGCCTGCGCGAGCTGTTCGCCCTGCCCGACGGGTACGAGGTCGTCCTCGGCAACGGCGGCACCACGGCATTCTGGGATGCAGCCGCGTTCGGCCTGATCCGCGAACGGTCGCAGCACTTCACCTACGGCGAGTTCTCGTCGAAGTTCGCCTCCGTCGCCAAGAAGAATCCGTTCATCGGCGATCCGATCGTGATGGGCTCCGAGCCCGGATCGGCTCCCGAGATCGTGGCCGACGCGTCCGCCGATCTGATCGGCTGGGCGCACAACGAGACGTCGACGGGTGTGGCTGTGCCCGTGCAGCGTCCGGCCGGGTCGTCGAACGCGCTCATCGCGATCGACGCGACCTCGGGTGCGGGCGGGTTGCCGGTGAACATCGCCGACAGCGACGTGTACTACTTCGCGCCGCAGAAGTGCTTCGCGGCGGACGGCGGATTGTGGATCGCGCTCATGAGCCCGGCCGCGCTCGAGCGCGTTGCCGAGATCAAGGCGTCCGGCCGGTACACCCCGGACTTCCTGTCGCTGCCGATCGCGGTGGAGAACAGCAGCAAGGACCAGACGTACAACACCCCGGCGCTCGCCACCCTGCTGCTTTTCGCGAACCAGATCGAGTGGCTCAACGCCAACGGTGGCCTCGACTGGGCCGTGAGCCGCACCAAGGATTCGTCGTCGCGCCTGTACGAGTGGGCCGAGGCTTCCGAGTTCGCGACGCCGTTCGTCACCGATCCGGCGCTGCGCTCGCAGGTGGTCGGAACGATCGACTTCGCCGACTCGGTCGATGCGGCGAAGGTCGCAAAGATCCTGCGCGCCAACGGCATCGTCGACACCGAGCCGTACCGGAAGCTGGGGCGCAACCAGTTGCGCGTCGGTATGTTCCCAGCGATCGATCCCGAGGACGTCACGCAGTTGACGAAATGCGTGGATTGGGTGGTTTCGCAGCTCTGAGCAACGGGTAGTCACCGACGGTCGCGAGGGGCCGGGTCCTCAGCGGGGCTCGGCCCCTCTCCCGTACCCAACCCTCAACCTAAGATCGAGACATTTCGGTGAACCTAGGACCATAACGCGTCCTGGGGGAAATCGTGTGACGTCGCCCGGCGTGGCGCGGCGTGTCCGCGCCACGAAATGTGACGACTCGATTACAGTCGGGCGGGTCAATCGCGATCGGCGCGCGAGGAGGTCAAAGGTGCGAGAGCTTCGAGTGGTCGGTCTCGAGCCCGATGCAAAATATGTCGTGCTCGCCGATCCCAACACGGGTGACAAGTTCCGTATTCCGGTGGACGACACCCTGCGTGCGGCATCACGCGGCGATCTCGCCCGCCTGGGCCAGATCCAGATCGAAACCACGAGCCAGCTCCGTCCCCGCGAGATCCAGGCGCGGATCCGTGGCGGCGCGTCGGTCGAACAGGTCTCCCAGGAGGCCGGCATCCCGATCGCCAAGGTCGAGCGTTTCGCCTACCCGGTGCTGCTCGAACGGTCCCGGGCGGCCGACATGGCGAAGAAGGGTCACCCCGTCCGGCCCGACGGACCCACGGTCGAAACCCTCCTCGAGATCGTGACGCAGGCGTTCCGCGCCCGCGGCCACAACCTCGACGAGGCCACGTGGGATGCCTGGCGCGACGACGACGGGCACTGGGTCGCAGAACTGCAGTGGCAGGCGGGCCGGTCCACCAACACCGCGCACTGGCGCTACCAGCCGGATGCGCACGGCGGCACCATCACCGCGCTCGACGACATCGCGGCAGACCTCGTGGACCCGGATTGCGGCCGTCCGCTGCGATACCTGACCCCGGTCTACTCCGCACGCGACGTCGACGACTCGACCGAAGCGGAGATCGCCGAGCGCCGGGCAGCCGTGGCGAGCCCGATTCCGCTCGACCAGCCCGCGGTCGCCGAGCCCAGTGCGGAACCCGCCATTCTCGAAGCCCCCGGAACCGAGACGGTCGCGGTGACCGCATCCGACGAGCACGAGGATCCCGCCGCGACGCACACCCCGCACTCGCCGAACAGGGACAAGCGCGGTAAGCCCGCACTCCCGTCCTGGGACGACGTGCTGCTCGGCGTGCGCAGCAACGGACGCATCTGAGGGATCGCCGATGGCGTCGATCGTCTCGGCGCTGTGGCACGTCGACGCTCCCGATCCGGCCGCGGTCCTTCGGGACTCCCGGCCGGATCCCGAGGCGGCCCGCGCGCTGCTCGGGCGCCTCTTTCCGGACCGGCATCCCGCTGCGATCGGCCGGGTTCCGCTCTCACTCGCGGTGCACGGCGGCGATCCCGGGGGCAAGCAGGTCTTCGTCGGCAGCTACCCCGGCGTCACCGTCGTCTGCAGTAGCGAACTGTCGCTCCGCACCCCCTCGCAACTGCCGTTGCGGTGGCGGCAGACCCTCGCGGCCGAACACACGTTTCTCACCGTGTCCGACGCACCCGGGGCATGGGGCGCCTTTGCCGCATGGGAGCGCGGCACGCTCCGACGGGCATTCGGGGCGAGCACCGTGGAGTTCTTCGAGGACGAGGGCGTCCCGTTCGCGTGGGAACGTCCGTTCTGGGCCGGCGAGCATCCGATCCGCTGGCCGGCCGAGGTCGCTCCCCCGCCGCACTCGCTCCCCTTCCACCCTCGCCGACTCGTCGAGCACGCCAACGCCGCGTGGCTCGGCTTCCGGTATGTGGGGCGGCTCGCCGCCGAACCCGATCCCGCCGACATCGAGGTGTGCGGGTTCGAATTGCGGGACCGGGAAGAAGCCGCACCGGCGCCCCGGCGTCGCCGTCCCTCGTGGTGGCGGCGCACTGCCCGCCTGTAGCCACAGGTCAGCCTGTAGCCACCGGTCAGCCTGTAGCCCGGTCAGCGCGGAATCCGGACCCGTTCGTAGAACGCCATCGCGGCGGCCGTGGCGACATTGAGCGAGTCGGTGCCCGGGGCCATCGGGATCCGCGCGCGCACGTCGGTTGCACGCATCGCGTGTTCGGTCAGTCCGGGGCCCTCGGCGCCGAGGAGCAACGCGACTTTCTCGCCGGTCATCGCTGCGGAAAGGGGGACGGCGTGCGGATCGGGAGTGAGCGAGATCAGCTGGAAACCCTTGTTCCGCAAGATATCCAGATCGTGCGGCCACCGGTCCACAGAGGCGAACGGCACCCGCAGGACGTGCCCCATCGACACCCGCACCGCCCGCCGGTACAGCGGGTCGGCGCAGCCTTTCGCGAACAGCACCCCGTCGACTCCGAGCCCGGCCGCATTGCGGAACATCGAACCGATGTTCTCGTGATCGTTGACGCCTTCGAGCACCGCGACGGTCGTGGCCTTCTCGAGCACGTCGCCGAGTTCGAGCGGCTCGGGACGGTTCGCAACCGCGAGGACACCGCGATTGAGATGGAACCCCACCACCTCGGCCATGACGTCGGCGTCGGCCCGGAAGAACGGGACGTCGACGTCGCGCAGGTCGTCGGCAAGTTCCCCGAGGCGCCGGTCGACGCCGAGCAGGCTTGTCGGCGCGAACCGCGAATCGAGCATCCGCTGCACCACCAGAACGCCCTCGGCGATCACGAGTCCTTTGCCGCCGGGAAGGTCGGGCCGGCGATCCGAAGAGTTGAGATCGCGGAAGTCGTCCAGCCTCGGGTCGGCCGGGTCGTCGATGTCGATAACGTGAACCACATGCTCATTGTCCCAGCAGGCCGGAGCACGAACCCGCCGGGTCCGGACCGGTCGCGCAGGCGCGGGGCGGCGGTACCTCGGCCCGTCCGGGACCACGAGCGAGCCCGATCACCCTTCCGGGTGCGGGCCTGAACGGCGCGTGGCGTCAGCGGTGGTCGGAGGAACCGTCGGTAACGAGGCGGTACAGCACGTAGATCGAGAACCAGACGATCGCCACGGACGCCAGCACGAGCAAGATCTCGTAGAAGAGAACCACACCCCGATGCTACGGCCGGGCCGGGGCACCCGACCGGCCATCGGTGAATTCTGCGCGGTCACCGCGTGCGACGGCGGTTCGAGCTCAGCTGCCGGCGAGCCGTTCCCAGTGCTCTGCGACGCGCTGGAGCGTCCTGATGAACTGCACCTGTTCGTCCTCCGGCAGGGGCGACAGCAACGGCCCCTTCAGTGCGGTCACCCGCGCCGTCACCTTGTCGAGCACCGTCTCACCCTCCGGCGAGAGGTACAGCAACTTTCTCCGGCCGTCGGAGGTGTCCGGGATCCGGGCGAGCAGGCCGCGCACTTCGAGGCGGCGCGAGAGGTCGGCCATCGTGGAGTTGTCGAGGGCGACCGCGACGGCCATGCTTCCCTGATCGGAGCCCGGGAACAGGCGCACCGCGGTCATCACGGAGAACTGCGGTCCGGTCAGAACAGGATCGACGTACTTGCCCCAGTACGCCGTGTACGCCTGGTAGAGCCGGCGCGCGAGGTATCCCGGCATGCCGAGCAGGTCGGGTGGAGTCGGTAAGACCTCGTCGCTCTCGCGTGTCACCTGTTCAGCCCCCCGTCGCGGATCAGTTCTCGTCGTTCACCAGTGCCGAGAGGATATCTATGGCGCTGCGGAGCGTCGTAAGGCTGGCCGGATCGAGCTTCTCGAGACGCTCCGTCAGCCATGCTTCACGGGCCTGCGCCTCGTCGGCGAGCATCTCTTTCCCGGAATCGGACAGCGTCACGATGATCTGGCGGCCGTCGGTCGGGTGCGGCGTGCGCCCGACGAAGCCCAGGTCGTGCAGTGACGCGATGACCCGTGTCATCGACGGCGGCTGAACGCGCTCACGGGCTGCCAGCGCCCCCGGTGTCATTGCCCCCTCCGAACCCAGCGTCGCCAGAGCCGACAGCTGAGTCAAGGTGACCCGGGAATCTGTGCGTCTCCCCCGTAAATGACGCGTCAGACGCACAACGGCGATCGCGAGGTCGCCTGCTAGTGCGCGTGTATCCGAGATCATGGCGAGCACAATACGTCACCTGGGCCCGGACGCGGCCCGACGCGACTAGGTGAGAATTTCGGTGAGCGGATCGATCGCGAAATACACCGCGAAGAGCGCCGCGACGATCCAGAGAATCGGGTGGATCGTGCGGATCCGCCCTCCGGCCGCATGCAGGACCACCCAGGTGATGAATCCGACGCCGATGCCGTTGGCGATCGAGTAGGTGAACGGCATCACCATGATCGTCAGGAAGGCGGGCAGCGCCACGGCGAAATCGGAGAAGTCGATGTCGCGGACCTGACCGATCATGAGCGCACCCACGACGACCAGTGCGGGCGCGGCCGCCTCGATCGGAACCACTTCGTAGAGCGGGGTGAGGAACATGGCCAGCAGGAACAGCACGCCGGTCACGACGTTCGCCAGACCGGTGCGCGCACCCTCGGCGATACCCGAGGCCGACTCGACGAACACCGTGTTCGACGACGCCGACGCGCCACCACCGACGATCGCGCCGGCACCCTCGACGACCAGGGCCTTCCCGACGTTGGGCAGGTTGCCGTCCTTGTCGGTGAGTCCGGCTTCCTTGCCGAGACCGGTCATGGTGCCCATGGCATCGAAGAAGTTCGCGAGGACCAGGGTGAACACCAGCAGCGTCGCGGCGATCACGCCGATGCGGGTGAACGCTCCGAGCAGGTCGAACTGGCCGACCAGGCTCAGATCCGGAATGCCCAGGAACGACCCGGGAGCCTCCGGCGTGCTCAGGTTCCAGCCCTTGGGGTTCGTTCCGAGCGACGGGCCGACGTCGGCAACCGCTTCGACGATCATCGCGATGATCGTGGTGACGACGATGCCGATCAGCAGACCGCCGCGGACCTTCCTCGCCACCAGCACGCCCATGATCAGCACGCCCATGACGAACACGAAGGTGGGCCACGAGGCAATGGACCCGTCGATGCCCAGTCCGACCGGCACAGTCGTCCCGGCGGCATCGGGGATGCGGCGGACGAAACCTGCGTCTACCAGGCCGATCATCGCGATGAACGCGCCGATACCGGCGGCGATCGCAGCCTTGAGAGCCGGCGGGATCGCGTTGAACACGGCGGTACGGAAGCCGGTGAGGGCCAGCACCACGATGATGATGCCGTCGATGACGACCAGGCCCATCGCTTCGGGCCACGTCACCTGCGGCGCGATGCTCACGGCGAGCAGGCTGTTGATGCCCAGTCCGGCTGCGATCGCGAACGGATAGTTCGCGACGACACCGAAGACGATGCTCATCAGACCCGCGACCAGTGCGGTGACCGCCGCGACCTGATTGATCGGGAGGATGTTGCCGAGAACGTCGATCTTGGCGGTCGCGTCGTCGGCGGAGAAACTGCCGAGAATCAGCGGGTTGAGGACAACGATGTAGGACATCGCGAAGAAGGTGACGATGCCGCCACGCACCTCGCGGGACAGCGTCGAGCCGCGTTCGGAGATCTTGAAATACGTATCCAGAAAGGATGATCGCTTGGGTTCGGTGCCCACTGCCATGTCCATGAATTCCGCTCGTCGAGTACGGTGCGTCGCAACGGGAGAAGATTATTGCAGCCGAAACGAACTAATCTGCAAATCGTGAATCCAGCCCACACCGCCGCAGCGCGGACCCGGCGTCTCGCCGATCCGCGCCCCGTCCTCGCAATCGGAACCGCATTGTGGGTGGTCGCGACCGTCGTCGTCCTGCTCGGCGGGGACCGCTGGAGCGACATCCTGCCGGTCTGTATCGCGGGAATTCTGGTGGGGCTGTTGGGTTCTGCCCTGTTTCTCGCTCAGCGGCGCGCGGCACGACGGGGGCATCGGGGCGCGCAGGTCGGCTTGGACTGAGCCTCGTCGCGAGCCGCCGGTACGCCGGAACGGACCCGGCGGCGCTCATCGGGCCGGGCGCACCCGAGTGAGAAACCACACCCAGAGCAATGCCCACGCGACCCCGCAGATCCAGCCCGCGACCACGTCGGTCGTCCAGTGCGCGGCGAGGTAGATCCGGGACAACCCCACGACCAGGGAGTAGGTGGCCAGGACGGTGAACGCGGCGATCCGCCGCCGGTCCCCGCGCGGCCAGGTCCGCACCACGACGACGGCGAGCACCGTCGCGAGGATGGCGGTCATCATCGCGTGACCCGACGGGAACGATTCGGTCTGGATCACGATCAACCGCTCCGGTTCGGGTGGGCGGGTCCGCCCGAACAGGTTTTTCAGCAGGGACATCACCGGCCACCCGGTCAGCACGGCTCCGCCCACCAGAGTTGCGTCGCCCGTCCTGCCGGCCCGCATGAGCAGCACCGCGGCAATCAGGGCGAGCACGATGGTGGCGCCGACACCGCCGGTGTGCGTGATGCCGGTCATCAGCGACGTCAGCCACGGCTCGCGGACTGAGACCGCCCACTCGAGCACATCGGCGTCGGGCGTCACGATCGTGTGCCGTCCGACCCCGCGACAGCGTGCGCGTTGCTTACCGCCGCGACAGCGGGCACCAGTCCCTCGACGGTGCTGTGGGTCGTCCCCGAGGCGTCGACCCACCACGACACGTCGTGGTCGCCGGTCAAGGCACCGGAGCAGCGAACGGTGAGCCGGTCGTGCAGGACGAGCCGGCCCTTCGGGAGGGGTGCGCCCGTCATCACCGTGGCGGCGACCGCAGCGGGTTCGCGGTCCCACGTCGTGGTTCGGCCCTGCCGGGTGGGCTCGGCCGTGACCACAGCCGAGGCGACCGGCAGGTCGAGAAGATCGGCGAGTGCCGACGCGGTTCCCGCCGCACCCGTGACGAGCCGATCGGGCGGAATCACCCCGGCCCACCACGGCCGGTCCGGGATCAGCGCGTCGGCGGCGTCGACCACCGCCCCGGATACGGCCCGAACACCGTCGGGCAGTGTCACGGCGTCGGCCTCGACGGTGCCGGACGCGAACGCGCGGGCGAGAGTCGTGTGGGCGGCGACGATCACCGCAGGTGTGGGGTGACGTGCCGCGTCGGCGAGCCGGTCGAGGAGAGTCTGAGCGAGATCGAGGTCGTCGAGTCCGTCACCGGCGAGACAGCTGCGGAACGCGTCCGCATCGGGATGTGTGCACGGGTCGAGCAGGCCTTCGAAGGTGGTGTCGTCGGCCCATCGGTACCGGCCCAGCCGTTGCCCGTCGAGGATCGCTTCGTTGCGCAGCCACCACGCCGTGTACCCGGTGCGGTCGGCGAGTGCCGCGGCGGTCGCCGGGTCGGACGCCAGCAGCGCGAGTGCCTGCGCCCAGCGGTCCTCGTCGACCAGGTCGAGGTCACGCACCGCCACAAGCGTGTCCGGATCGGTGTCGACCGTCTCCCACCACAGGTCCTCGTCGGGCAGGTTGTGGTCCGGTCCGGTGGGCAACTCGGCTCGCAGGACGGTGAATCCCCACCCGACCCCGACTGCGCGGAGTGCATCGGCACCGTACTTCTCGACGACGTCCGACGCGACGGTGCCGAACGGCGCGTCGTCGACGAGGACCTCCGCGAGCGGTGCGCCGGGCAGGAGCAACTCGTCCGCCGGGGTGAGTTCGCCCTGCGCGTCGGGCAGTGGCAAGGCGCCCAGTTCGCGGGGAACGGCACTCGCAGGCACATGCGTGACCAGTCGCAGGACGACATCGGCGAGCGTCGCGGGAGTGTCGTCGGTGGGGTCGTCGAGGTCGGCGTCCTCGACCGCCGCGACGAGCGCCGGGTCGGACAGGAGATCGGCGGCGCTCACGGTGCCCGCGCCCAACCGCACGAGCAGCGGATGGGCCGCGTCGGGATGCACGAGCCGCACCCACGGCAACGCCAGGTCCCGGACCTCGGGCAGGTCGGAGGCCAGCACCGTGGTGCGGGGACCGGTCACCGTGCGCCCGTCCGACAACGGGACCGGCAGGGAGGCGAGTTCCTCCGCGACCACCCCGTCGACGACGAGCGGCATCAGCGCCTCGTACAGCGAGTTCCACCAGTGCGGTTCTCGGTGGTGGCCGGAGAGCAGTTCGGCGAGTCGCGCGGGGCCGATGAGCTGGACGTCCACCGCGGCAAGGGCCGGAGCGCAGCGCGGCGTACACAGCGCGGGCGAGATCAGCCCGGGAACGATGTCGGCGAGCACCTCTGCCAGCTCGTCGGTGAGACCCGGAAATGCGACCGCGCGCGACGGCAACAGGTCTGCACTGCCGTCGGCGGCGGGCAACCACGGCCGGCTTCGAAGATCGTCGAGCACCGCTTCACGCAGTCGGTGGTCGGCGTCGCTGCGCGCGAAGCCCGGCGTGGGCACGAGGTCGAGTCGCTGGTCGGCCGGCAGTGCCGCGACGAAGGACGCATAACCCTCGCCCGCCGTCTCGAGGTGTCCGCCCGGCAGCATCCGGCGACGGTCCGGCTGCATCGCCACATCGGCGACGACCAGCGCCGGCAGGGACAGTTCCTCGTCGGAGCGAGTGGGTGCTCGAAGCACGTCGGCGGTGACGGGCCGAACCCGGCCGCGCACGACCGGCACGAGCCACCGCGCAGACGAGCCGCGGTACTCCCACCAGCGCAGTTCCCCGATCCGCACGTCGTGCAGCCCGGACGGGAGCGGTGCCTCCGTGCGTGTCAGTTCGTGCCCGTCGACGACCACGGTGCGTAGGGCCGGCAGTTCGAGCAGTACGTCGGCCGCCTCGTCGCGGAAGCGGTCGAGCAGACCTTGCGCGTCGATGTCCGGCCTGAGATGCAGCACGACCTCCGTGTCGGTGCCGTCAGTGGGTGCGGTGTCGGTGGGCCACGCCAGTCGCAGGGCCGGGATCCCCGATGTGGGCACCGGAAGATCGTGTTCGGCGAGGACGTCGCGTGTGCGGGATTCCGAGAAGCGAACGGACCCGGTGCGGGAGCGCACCTCGATCTCGCCGGCGACCGAGAGGACGGCTGTGAAACCCACGCCGAACTGCCCGACGCCCTGCTTCTTGCTGGACGCGCGCAGCGCCGTCAGTGCCTGCAATCCGGCTTCGTCGAGTGGTTCTCCGACGTTCGCGACGTGGAGCGCGTCGCCGTCGCACCAGACCCGCATCTCACCGGCGATGCCGGCGCGAGTGGCAGCGTCGGCAGCGTTCTGGGCGAGTTCGGTGAGAACCCGGTCGCGGTAGCCCGCGCGAACATAGTCGGCTTCGGTGGCGGCGTCCTCACGCAACCGAGTGGGCGACGACCGCCACGCCGCGACGATGCCGTCCCGGAGCGCCGCGGTACCGAACGGATCCGCGGAGTCGGGGGCCGGCACGTCAGTCGGTCTGCCCGGTCGCGTCGTTCTTCTCGGTCGCGTCGTTCACCTCGGTGGAGACGTCTTTCCCGTCCGAGGCGTCTTCCTCATCCGAGGTGGCCTTCTCGGCCGGGTCGCTCGTCTCGGTCGAGTCGCTCTCGGTGCGGGCGCGCGGAATCTCGACGATCTCCACGGCCGCATCGTCGTACGCGGAGTACTGCGGCGAGCCTGCGCCCGTGGGAAGGGTCGTGTCGGAGTGCGCACCACATCCGTACTCGGCGTGCACGACGTGCCCGTCGGCAGCGAACTCGTTTCCGCACACGCCGAACGCGGCGCGCAGCGATCCGGCGAGCGGGAGGTAGAAGCCGCACAGCCCGCACGTGGAAGGAGCCGCCTTGGCCATTTCCGAGTTCGGGCCGTAGTCGCCCTCGTACCAGCGCTGAGCATCCTCGAGACGTCCTTCGAGGCTCATCACCTGCTTGCGGCCCAGCCCGATCTCGAGGGCGGTCTCGTCGACCTCCGGATCGCCGGACTGCACATAGCCGGGCACGAGACGGGGATCATCGGGAACCGGCGCGAGCAGATCACCCGGTCCGAGGTCACCGGGCCGGATCCGCTCGTTCCACGGAACCCACGCGGGGGCGATCAGCGAATCAGGCCCGGGCAGCAACGCGAGTTCACTCAGCGTCACATGGTCCGAACCCGGAACCGCCGCGACCACGACGGCCCATTGCCACCCGCGGTAACCGGGAAGTTCCGCCGCGAAGCGGTGCGTGGCCGCGTACTCGTTCTCGAAGGTCACGCCCAGATATGCACCGATTCCGCCCTCTCCGAGTTCGACGAGCGCGGTTCGGGCGACGTCGACGGCCCCGGCGAGCAGAGATCGCACCGCGGGGTCGACCGCAGGATCCGTACCGGGGGCAGTGGCAGAAGGCACAACACTCACGAAGCCCATTCTGCCGCACCACCCCGGCGGCGCGCCCCCGGGTAGCGGGAACCTGATGCCATGATGAGCGCGTGCGCCGCCTTTTCCTCTCCGCCACGCTCGTCCTGACGGCATGGGCGGCCGTCGCGGGATGTGCGGACAGACAGGTCGCGGAGCCGGGTGAACCGCCCGAGCAACTCCGGGTGGAAGTCGTCGCGACCCATCCGCACCACCCGGGCGCGTTCACCCAGGGACTCGAGGTGGACGGCGGCGAACTCCTGGAGGGAACCGGACTCGAGGGGCGGTCGTGGCTCTCGGCGCGTCCGCTCGACACCTCGACGGTGCCCGCGGTGATCGCGCCGGACGACCGAACCCGCGTAGATCTGGACGACGACCTCTTCGGCGAGGGCATCACGGTGGCGGGCGACACGGTCTGGCAACTGACATGGAAGGACGGCGTGGCACTGGCCCGCGACCGGGACACCCTCGGCGAGCGTCGCCGTGTCGACATCGACGGAGAGGGCTGGGGGCTGTGCGCCCGATCCGACGACCTGGTCATGAGCGACGGATCGTCGGAACTGACCTTCCGCGATCCGGTCACCTTCGCCGAACGAGGGCAGGTCACCGTGCACCGTGACGGTCGCGCGGTCTCGCAACTGAACGAACTCGAGTGCGCCGAGGACGGCACGGTCTACGCGAACGTGTGGAAGACCGACGAGATCCTTCGCATCGACCCGGCCACCGGGCGGGTGGAGGCACAGATCGACGCTTCTGCACTGCGCGACGAGTTGCCTGCCGAGGACGCGGGTGCTGTCGACGTACTGAACGGAATCGCGCAGATACCCGGCACGGATCGCTTTCTGGTGACCGGCAAGTACTGGCCCGCCCTGTTCGAAGTGCGTTTCGTGCCGTGATCGCCTTCGCAGCGCGCGGGCGGTGCTCGCCCGTGGTGGGCGACTCCACGGCATGCCCGCCTGCACGCAGGGCGCGTCGTGGGGAAGAATCGATCACGTGACCGAGCCGCACGAGCAAGCTAGCCCCGACAGGGCGGACGGCCGTGCCCCGGGCTCGCGGCATCCGGGCTACAGCAACTACCCGCCGCCTCGACGCGTGTCGGGACGCCGCACGCCCCTGCCTCCGCTCCATCCCCTCGACGAGACCGCGCGACCGCCAGGAACGAAAGCCGCGGGCGGCCGCGACGGCGATCGCTCGTCGTCCGAGGCGCCGCCGCGGGCTCCACGGATACCTCGCAAGCTGACGGTGACCCGGGTTGCCGCGCTGCGCAGCCGCGAACTCACCCACAAAGGCATCGCGACCTTCCGGAGAGCAGCGACGGCGGACGGCGCCGACAAGTCGGGACTCACGGCGCTGACCTACGCGACGATGGCGAATTTCGCCTCCGACGCGGCCATCGCGGTGGCACTCGCGAACACTCTGTTCTTCTCCGCCGCGACCGGGGAGGACAAGACCAAGGTCGCGCTGTATCTCCTCATCACCATCGCGCCGTTCGCGGTCATCGCTCCCCTGATCGGGCCTCTGCTCGACCGCCTGCAGCACGGGCGGCGTCTGGCGCTCGCGACGTCGTTCGCACTGCGGACGGTGCTGGCGGTGGTCCTGGTGTTCAACTTCGACAGTTGGGCGCTGTATCCCGCGGCGCTGGCGATGATGGTGCTCAGCAAATCGTTCGCCGTGCTCAAATCCGCGGTGACGCCCCGAGTGCTGCCACCCGAGATAGACCTGGTGCGCGTCAACTCGCGACTGACCGTGTTCGGTCTGGTCGGCGGCACGATCGGCGCCGGTGCGGTCGCCGCGGCCGCCGCCTGGGCGTTCGGCTCGTCGGGTGCGCTGTGGCTGTGCGCCGCGATCGCGGCGTTCGGCGCCTACCTCAGCATGCGGATCCCCGCGTGGGTGGAGGTCACCGAAGGTGAAGTTCCCGCGACGCTGTCGTACCGCGGGTCCGAGGCACCGACCGAAGTGCTCGACACGAAAACCGAAGTCATCCACACGGGCAACGGCAAACGGAAACAACCTCTCGGCAGGACGGTTGTCACCGGTCTCTGGGGCAACGGCACGATCCGCGTTCTCACCGGGTTTCTGACGTTGTTCATCGCGTTCGTCGCGAAGGCCACGACGGACCACGATCCGATCATGCAGGCCGCGACCCTCGGCCTGGTCGGCGCCGCTGCCGCGATCGGCAACTTCGCCGGCAACGCGACGGGTGCGCGGCTGACGCTGGGACGCCCCGCGGTGATCGTGGTGCGGTGCGCCGCCGCGGTGGTGATCGTCGCCGCGATCGTCGCCGCGACCGATCATGTGCTCGCCGCCGCGCTCGCCGCGCTCGTCGCCGCATGCGCGAGCGCGCTGGCGAAGGTGTCTCTCGACGCGTCGCTCCAGCAGGACCTTCCCGAAGAGTCGATCGCGTCCGGTTTCGGCCGGTCCGAGACCGTACTTCAGCTGAGCTGGGTCTTCGGCGGCGCGATGGGCGTACTGCTCCCCACCGAGTTGTGGCTCGGCTTTTCCGTGGTGACGGTCATCCTGATCCTCGGTTTCGCACAGACTCTGCTCACCTACCGTGGGAGCACACTCCTGCCGGGACTCGGCGGGCGCAGGCCAGAACACGTCTCCACAGAGACAGGCACCGGGCGGACCGTTCGCCCCGGTGGACACGCAACCGGAAATGGGAATCGATGAACCTGCAAGCTCGGACGAAGAAGACGATCGGAGTGATCGTGGTGGCCCTCGTGGTCGTCGCGGCGGCTTTCACCGTGGTGGTGTGGAAGCTCGTCGACTCCGCCGAGCCCACGCCGCCCCAGATCACCGCCTACGCCGCCGGTACCGCGGTGACCGCGGACCCCACCCAGTACTGCAACCTCTATCTGGAGGACTGCACCGAGAACGCGATCACGACGCTGTCCGTGCCGGCGGGCTACCCGCTCCAGCTGTCGCTTCCCGCGGAGATCTCCGACGCTCCGTGGCGCCTCATCGCGGTGTACGGCGACGTGGAGACCGGCGAGACGTTCCTGGACGGCGTCATGTTCGAGTCCGGCGCGCAGCGCGCCGTGACCGTGCCCAGCGACCCGTCGATGCAGTTACTGGGCGTGGAAGTCCAGCTCCCGTCGGCCGTCGTCGACGAGGCGGGCGAACCGATCGCGCACGCTGTCTGGGCTATTCAGACGTTCTGACCCCAGACCGTCGGATCGGCGCCGGCGCGCAGTAGTCCGAAAATGCGAATGGCGCATCGGGTCCGTTTCCGGATCCGATGCGCCACAGGCGTAAGGCCGACGAACAGCCGCGTCGGAAATCAGTGATCGAGTTCCCGGGCAATCGCGCGCATGACCTCGGAGATCGTCTGCCCCGCCTTGCGGTCCGGGTAGCGTCCCCGCTGCAGGTTGGGTTGAACCGTCGCCTCGAGCAGCTTGATCATGTCCTCGACCATGCCGTGCAATTCGTCGGGCGAACGCCGCTTCTGCTGGGGTGCTGCCTCGCGCCGGCCGGCGGTCTGGCGGAGCGTCGGCTGCTCGAGCAACTCGACCTTGAGCGCCTGCGGACCCCGTCGGCCCACTGCCATGCCGAACTCGACACGCTGCCCGGGCTTGAGGGCCTCGACGCCGTCCGGCAGCGCGGAGGCGCGGACGTAGACGTCCTCACCGTCGTCCTGGGACAGGAACCCGAATCCCTTTTCGACGTCGTACCACTTCACCTTGCCGGTTGGCACCGCGCTCACCCGCTCCTCGACAGCCGCGCCCCGTGGGCACGCGTGGATTGCACAACAACTGGACATGCACAACGCGCCCCGACTCGGTTGGAGCGGGACGCGTAGACGATTCCCAGTGTACCCCGAGCCATTTGCCCGGTTCCGTCCGCAGAGGACTACCGTGGACGCGTGGGCACTTCTTCCTCCGCTTCCCCCAAACCTCCCCGCAACGGCCTCCTGAAGGCCGCGGTGGCGTGCTTCGCCGTCGGCATCGTCGCGGTCGTCGCCATCTTCTTGATCCCCGCGCTCACCGACGGGACACCGGGTCTGGTGCTCTATCTCCTCACCCTGGCGTGGCCGCTCGGTTTCGCTCTCGCTATCGGGTTCGCCCTGCAGTCGGGCCGTCGCGCCCGGAACGGACGGAATACATGAGGGTCCTGCTGAACATCATCTGGTTGATCTTCGGCGGCCTGTGGCTCGCCCTCGGCTATTTCCTCGCCGGTGTGATCTGCTGCATCCTCATCATCACGATCCCGTTCGGCATCGCGTCGTTCCGGATCGGCGTCTACGCGCTGTGGCCGTTCGGCAAGACGACCGTGGACAGACCGGGCGCGGGCGCGGCGTCGCTCATCGGAAATGTCATCTGGATCCTGGTCGCGGGCATCTGGCTGGCCCTCGCCCACATCACCACCGCGATCGCCATGGCGATCACGATCATCGGCATCCCCCTGGCCATCGCCAATCTCAAGATGGTCCCGATCTCTCTGATGCCGCTCGGCAAGGAAATCGTTTCGGTGGATTCACGCCCGCAATACCTGTGACCTTAGTCACATCACGGTGCAGTAACAAACGAGACTCGAAACAGGTTTGAGTCGCAACGCCCGCGACTACCTGCGCCTTCTCCGACGCGTGCGCCCATCTACCCCAGGCCCGGCCGGACTAGTCGTGCGTTATCAAATGGTGACACTCCCCCGCCCAACCGTTACGGTCATGACCGGTCGAACCGCCTGGCTCGGCCGGTCCGAATCCGCCGCGCCAAATTCCTGTCCCGCGGACTCGGAGGTCCCGACGAAAGATCCACGGGGACAGGAAACGGGGGACCCAACCGGTCTCCCAGGAAATCGCCCGGTTCGCCGGACAGTTTCCAGGAGGCCCGGGCCGATGCGCGAGCAACGACCCTCGGGGTGAAGCCGTACCGCTCCACGGAGCGTGCGAACCGTCACAGACGGGACGCGACGGCCGGGCTACCTCTTCAGCCCGAACCCGACAGCTGACCTCGTAGGTGCGTACGGAGAGGAAATTCGGAACATGAGCGGACGCCATCGCAAGCCCTCCAACACCGGTCGTACCGTCGCGAAGTTCGCGCTGACCGGCGCCGTTCTCGGCGTCACCGGCGTCGCCTTCGGCGGCACGGCCGCGGCAGCCCCCGACTCCGACTGGGATCGCCTCGCACAGTGCGAGTCCGGCGGCAACTGGGCCATCAACACCGGCAACGGCTACCACGGTGGCCTGCAGTTCTCCCCCAGCACCTGGAACGCCTACGGCGGTGGCGACTACGCCCCGACCGCAGCAGAGGCCAGCCGCGAGCAGCAGATCGCTGTCGCCGAGCGCGTGCTCGCCGGCCAGGGATGGGGCGCATGGCCGTCGTGCTCCTCGAGCCTGGGCCTGTCCAGCGCTCCGACGGAACGCGCCGTCGACGCCACTCCGAGCGCACCGTCGGCACCGAGTGTCAGCAACCCCGTGCCGCAGCTGCCCGAGGCTCCCGCACTGCCGCCCGAGGCTCAGAACATCATCGCCGGCTTCGAGCAGGGCGTCGAGGCTCTCCAGGACGCCGGCATCCAGCTCGATCCGAGCGTCCTCGACGCCGTTCGCGCCGTTCTCCCCCAGTAAGTCCCCACAGACACGAAAGAGCCCCGCACCGATCCGGTGCGGGGCTCTTTCACGTGCCGTGCAGGGTGAGCCATGCGGCACACCCTCGCTACGCCCGGCCTCTCGCGAGGCCGGGCCGGACGAAGAATCAGCGGTTGATGACCGTGCGGGGATGCGTGTAGGGCAGGTCCTCGACCGGCAGCGGAAAGACCATGTCCTCGCCGTACGGCGAAAGCGGGCCGGAACGCGTGGAGGACAACTCGGTGACCGCATGGTCTCCGTCGGCCAGCTCCGGCCATCCGTGGTCGACATACTGTTTCTTCGAAGAGGTAGCCATGCCGCTCATTTTGGCAGGTGAGTTCGTGGTGGGCCACCTCAGGTCTCTAATCTGAAACGGATGACCTCGACCACGCCTGCGCCCGACACCGCACCGGACTCCCTCGCCCGGTGGCTGTCCGGTCGGCGCGACACCGAACTGGCTGCTGCACTGCACGCGCGGCCCGACTTGGTCGTGCCCCCACCTGCGACGATGACTGTTCTGGCGAGTCGCGCGCAGCAGCGGGCTTCGGTCTTTCGCGCCGCCGACGAACTGACCACCGCCGACTTCGGGATCATTGCCACTCTGGCGGGCCTCGGTGCCGTGGACGCCGCCGTGCCCCGAAGCACGCTCCTCGACGCGCTCGGCGGTCGTCTCGGCGCCAAGGCGACCGACCGCATACTCGACAAGCTCCGAGGGTTGCTGCTCGTGTGGGGTCCCGCCGACGCGCTGCGGCTCGTCGCCGCATCTGTGGACGCCGTTCCGTGGCGGATCGGCCGGGCCGGTGACGCCGACCTGCCGTCCCGGGAGGAACTCGAGGAGATGCTCGCCGAGCTCGAACCCGCGCAGCGCAGCATTCTCGACACCCTCGCCCGGACCTCGCCGGTGGGACGCACCCGCGACGCCGCACCGGGCACTCCCGAGGACCGGCCCGTCCAGAGACTTCTCGCCGCCGGATTGCTCGTCCGAATCGACGACGAGACCGTGGAACTGCCGCATCGGGTGGGCCAGGCGATCCGCGGCGATGCGCCGTTCGATCCCGGCTCGCTGACCGCACCCCGCGCCTCCAAAGCCGTCCGCACACTCGCCGATGTCAATGCGACCGCTGCCGGCGCCGCGCTCGAACTCCTCCGGCACTGCGAGAATCTTCTGTCGACGCTCGGCGAGCAACCCGCCCCCGTTCTGAAGGCCGGAGGGCTGGGAGTACGCGAACTCCACCGTCTTGCGAAGGCCGTGGGTATCGAGGATCAGCACGCGGCGCTGCTCGTCGAGGTGCTCGCTGCTGCCGGTCTCCTCGCCCGCGGTATTCCCGACCCTCCTCCGCCGGGAGATATCGACGACTACTGGGCCCCCACCACGTCGGCCGACGGCTGGCTCGCGGCTCCCCCGGCTCACCGCTGGGCCGTTCTGGCGGGCGCGTGGCTGGACATGTCCCGCCGACCGTGGCTCGCGGGCCGACGCGACCAGAGCGACAAGCCGATCGCGGCGCTGTCCGACGAAGTGAAATCCACGACCGCCGTCCGCGACAGGCGGCTACTGCTGGAAGTTCTCGCCGACGTCCCCGGCTCCGCGCCCACCGTCGCAGAGATCCGCGCCATCGCGGCGTGGCGCAGGCCGCGCTGGGCGGGCCGATTCGACCTCGACACCGTCACCGAAACCATCCGGGAAGCCACCGCACTCGCCCTCGTCGCACACGACAGCCTCTCCTCCGCCGGGAAGGCCCTCTTGCACGGCGGAGACGCCGAGTCGGAGATCGCCGCGGCCTTGCCGGAGGCTGTCGACTACGTACTCGTCCAGGCCGACCTGACGATCGTTGCTCCCGGTCGTCTCGTGCCCGAACTCGCCGACCGGATCGCGCTGGTCGCCGATATCGAGTCGGCCGGTGCCGCGACCGTGTACCGGATCAGCGATGCCAGTGTGCGGCGGGCGCTCGACGCCGGGGTGGGCGCGGGTGACCTGCACGCACTGTTCGCCGCCCACTCCCGCACCCCGGTGCCACAGGCGCTCACCTACCTGATCGACGACGTCGCCCGACGGCACGGACGGCTGCGAGCGGGAGTGGCGAGTTCGTTCGTCCGCGCCGACGATCCCGCCCTGCTGGCGGAGGTGCTCTCCGCGCCCGTTGCGGCCACCCTCGCCCTGCGCGCCGTCGCTCCGACCGTGGCGATCTCGCAGGCGCCGCTCGCCGAGGTACTCGCCGAGTTGCGTGCCGCGGGTTTCTCACCCGCGGGCGAGGACTCGTCGGGCACGGTCGTCGATCTGCGTCCGCGCGGAGCGCGGGTCACGGTGCCCCGGACCCGCGCGCGCTACGCGGGGCCCATGCCTCCGAACGAGGAACAACTCGCGACCCTCGTCCGTACCCTGCGTGCCGGAGACCGTACGGAGTCCGCGTCGTCGGGTGCCTCCGCTCGCGGGGACGGCAGCCGAACGGGAGGCGCAGCGACCCTCGCGCTGCTGCAACTCGCGTTGCACGCACACCGCAGCATCACACTCGGCTACGTCGACGCGCAGGGCGTGGCGACCCGCCGCATCGTCGATCCCGTTGCTGTCGGCGGTGGGCAACTCGAAGCCTTCGATCCCGCCTCGGGGACCGTCCGCAGTTTCGTGCTGCACCGCGTGACATCGGTTGCGCTCGTCGACTGACGACCGCCGCTTCCCCGCGGGCACATTGATCCCTTCGACCGGCTAGCCGTCCACCGGCGCGACCCGGATCAGGTTTCCGTCCGGGTCCGCGATCACGAAGGTGCGGCCGAAGACGTCGTCGTGAGGTTTCTCGACGACCTCGGCGCCGATGGCACTCCACCGCGAGAAGATCTCGTCCACCTCGGAGGCGGGTCCCGGAACGGTGAGGTGGTACCTCGTCGCCGACGACGAGCAACGACCACGACTGTTCAGTCTGGAGCGGCTCGACAGCTACGAGACCCTTTCCGAACCGGCGAGACTCCGCTCGGGCCACGACCTCCGCTCGGTGTGGACCGGGCTGGTGCGGCGCACCGAGACACCGGGCCGGGTCGCCGTGCGGGCGCGGCTACGGGAAGATCGGCTCGACCTCGCCGGACGCATTCTGGGTTCGCGGCTCGAAGACGTCGAACCCCCCGAGGACGGATGGTGTGCCGTGAGGATCGTCTACCCGGACATCGAGTCGGTGCGACAGCTTCTGCAGTTCGGAGATCACATCGAGGTTCTCACGCCTGCGGACGCGCGGCGGCGGATAGCCGAGCTCGCATCGGATCTAGTGCGGCGGCACACCCCCACGACGTGACCCCCGGCAGGCTCGGGCCGGCGCCTGGTCACCGCTCGCGGACGAGCGCGAACGGCGACGCCGCGAGGCGGGACCACGGTCCGCCCACGAAGGTCAGTCCGAGCAGCGTGCCGTCGTCGAGGGAGCGGAACTCGTCGCGCACCCAGCGCCAGGGCACCGGCGCGGACCCCTGGGGTCCGGTTCCGTAGGAGACGACCAAGGCCGCGCTGCCGTCGAGCCACGACGCGTCGGTCGAGATCGTGGCGGGCAGGCTGTCGCGCAGGGCGCCGTCGCCGTCGCGAAGCACATTGACGGCGCCGCCCTCACCGTCGAACCGCTTACCGTGCCAGCCGCGCATGCCCCCGAGGGCGATGGCGCGCGGCGCGACCGCGCGGAGGAGTGCCGGTCCCACGAAGACGGCGCGGTATGTCCCCTGCACATCGGCCGGGGCGGGAGCCCGCAACTCGGAGAACCGCGTCCGTAGCCGCCCCAGGGACTGCGGCAGCGCGTCGATCGCATGTGCCTGTTCACCGTGCACGACATCCTCCTTCGCCCGGCCGCGCGGGTGCGGCACGGTGTTCGCCGTCACAACCTACCGTCGTCGCCTTTTCGTGCGGTATCGCGGTGCGGACCGACCCTTTCCTGCGCGACTGGCTTTTTTCTGTAAATGGGTTATGGTCTGGACTTGTCGAGTGTTCGACCATTCCCGAAAGGAACGACAATGGCCGACAAGGGCAAAACTCTCAAGAAACCGTCGCAGTCCCTCAAGGAACGGCGCGCGGAAAAGCGCCAGAAACAGACCGACGACACCGAATTCATCAAGAAGCGCAAGCGGCACTGACGGCTTTCCGGCGCACGACGACCTCGGGACACAGAGTGACCACATCCTCAGCCACCCTGCTGGACGACCTGTACGAGCAGTTCACAGACATTTCGGAGCGCGCGGGGGACGACGGTTCGCCGTCGCCCTTCGCGCACGGCTTCCGGTCCGCACTCGCGCGGGCACGCCTTTTCGTGCTCGACGCGCAGGCCGGTGAATTCTCCCGGATGGTGTGACCCTCGGGTTTTTTCAGCAATTCGGCAACAAAGAATCAGAAGACAGGATTTCACAAGTGAAAAGGACGATGTCGGCCCTGGATAGAATTCAGGAACGCCTCGAGCACGAATTGGATTCTTCACCGGCACTGTCGGAAAAGGACGCGGGCTATCGCTCCGGAATTTCCGAGGCGCTGGTGTGCTTGATGGAGGTACGTCGCTCTCTCACGGGGTGACGTCGGCGGCACACGCGGCCCGTGGGTGGCGGATCGCGTCTCCAGTCAGGAGAATAGGAGAGTTCTACTCTCTATCCCAGGAGGCATTCGTGGCCGACGGACCCTTGATCGTCCAGTCCGACAAGACCGTGCTGCTCGAGGTCGACCACCCACGTGCCGCCGAAGCCCGACAAGCCATCGCGCCGTTCGCCGAACTCGAGCGCGCCCCGGAGCACATCCACACCTATCGGGTCACACCGCTCGCCCTGTGGAATGCGCGGGCCGCGGGCCACGACGCAGAGCAGGTCGTCGATGCGCTGGTCAGTCACTCGCGTTTCGCGGTCCCCCAACCTTTGCTCGTCGACATCGTCGACACCATGGGCCGCTACGGGCGACTGCAACTGGTGAAGAGCCCCGTCCACGGCCTCACCCTGGTGAGCCTGGACCGTGCGGTTCTCGAAGAGGTGCTCCGAAACAAGAAGATCGCCCCCATGCTCGGCGCCCGCATCGACGACGACACCGTCGTGGTGCACCCCAGCGAGCGTGGCCGCGTCAAGCAGATGCTGCTCAAGATCGGCTGGCCCGCCGAGGATCTTGCCGGTTACGTCGACGGTGAGGCGCACCCGATCACCCTCGACATGGAATCGAACCCCTGGCATCTGCGTGACTACCAGGAGATGGCGGCGGATGCGTTCTGGGCCGGCGGATCCGGGGTCGTGGTGTTGCCGTGTGGGGCCGGGAAAACAATGGTCGGCGCTGCGGCCATGGCGAAAGCCGGTGCCACGACCCTGATCCTGGTGACCAACACCGTCGCGGGGCGGCAGTGGAAACGCGAACTGATCGCGCGCACTTCCCTCACCGAAGAGGAGATCGGCGAGTACTCCGGGGAAAGGAAAGAGATCCGGCCCGTCACGATCGCCACGTATCAGGTGATCACCCGCAAGACGAAGGGCGAGTACCGCAATCTCGAGCTGTTCGACTCCAGGGACTGGGGCCTGATGATCTACGACGAGGTGCATCTGCTTCCCGCACCGGTGTTCCGGATGACAGCCGACCTCCAGTCGCGTCGCCGGCTGGGCCTGACCGCGACCCTCGTGCGCGAGGACGGTCGTGAAGGCGATGTGTTCTCCCTGATCGGCCCGAAGCGTTACGACGCGCCGTGGAAAGACATCGAGGCCCAGGGGTGGATCGCCCCGGCGGACTGCGTCGAGGTGCGGGTCACGCTCACCGACGCGGAGCGGATGGCCTACGCGGTCGCCGAGCCGGAGGAGCGGTACAAGCTGTGCTCGACCGCCCGGACCAAGATCCCGGTGGTGGAGTCGATTCTCGCGAAACACGCCGGTGCTCCCACGCTCGTCATCGGCGCCTATATCGACCAGCTCGACGAGCTGGGTGCCGCTCTCGACGCCCCGGTGATCAAGGGGTCGACACGGAACAAGGAACGCGAAGCGCTGTTCGACCGGTTCCGGGCGGGCGAGCTGGGCGTGCTCGTGGTCTCGAAAGTCGCGAACTTCTCGATCGACCTGCCCGAGGCGTCGGTCGCGGTGCAGGTGTCCGGAACGTTCGGGTCCCGGCAGGAAGAAGCCCAGCGTCTGGGCCGGCTGCTGCGACCCAAGCACGACGGCGGGCAGGCTCACTTCTACTCCGTGGTCGCCCGCGACACCCTCGACGCCGAGTACGCCGCCCACCGGCAGCGGTTCCTCGCGGAACAGGGGTACGCGTACCGGATCACCGACGCCGACGATCTTCTCGGACCGCAGATCGGCTGAGACCCGTCGGCCGCCGAGCGGGCGCGCCCGCCAGCCGGATGCTTCCGGTGAACGTGGCCGCGCGCGTGGCCGATATGCTGGATCACGTGCGCCGATTCGAGTTTCCCGTCGACCTGCCCCACGCGAAAGCCGTGAACCAGACGCTCGCGGAGGTGCGGAGTCTGCGACGATCCGCGGTGATCGTCGCGTTGTTGTGCGCCGCGGGTGCGGTGTGGCTCTTCGTCCTCGGCCACGCCTGGTCGTACATCGTCGGATCGGTGCTCGTCGTGGCCGCGGTGACGTCGGTGTGGGTCGCGTTGTGGGCTCCCCGCAAAGTCGGCACGATCGAGGACCTCTACCGCGACAGCCCACTGGTTCCGGCGCTGGTCGCGACCACCCGGGCCCGTGGTCTGACCCTGCTCGCCCTGATCGATATCGCCAAGCCCGCCGACGGCGCGGCGGAAGGCACCGGACGCCATCATTACGCCCTTGTCACCCGGGACGTCCAGGCCATCCCTGGGCACCGCGCGAAGGTGGGCGAACGGGTTCCCTGTGTCGCCGTGCTCTCCGACCGGACCACACGCAACAAGTCCGGGGTGTGGCAGATGGTCAGCCCGATGCCTCTTGCGTGGGCCACTCGTGATGCTGCGGTCCTGGCGAAAGCCGCGGCGGCGATCGACGAATCCGAATGGAAACTGCTGAAGTCCAAGCTGTCTTCCGCGGACGAGATCAACGCCAGCGACGAGCGACGAGTCGAACTGGACCTGAGGGAACTTCCACCGGAACTGCGCTGACATGCGGCCCTCGATCCTCACCGACGGCACCGTCGTCCTGTCCGTCCCCGGAAGCGGGGACATCGACGCGATCACCGACGGCTGTAGTGATCCCGCGGTCGCAAAATGGACCACAGTCCCCCACCCGTACACCCGTGCCGACGCCGTCAAGTTCGTGGAGGACATCGTTCCGCACAAGTGGGCCAACGGTTTTCCCGACTGGGGAATCCGCACGAGTCGTGGCGGCCCGCTGCTCGGAATGATCGGTTTCGTGCAGCACGGCAGCGCAGCGCCCGAAATCGGTTTCTGGCTGGCTCCCGAGGCCCGCGGCCGCGGACTCGCCACCGCCGCCGCACGTCTGGTGTGCGACTTCGCTTTCGGCCGGCACGGGTTGCAGGCATGGCGTGTGGAGTGGCGAGCGCTGGTCGGCAACGTGCCGTCCGCGGCCGTCGCACGCCGCCTCGGTTTCCGGTTCGAGGGGGTCGCCCGACACGGCCTCCTGCAGCGGGGAGTCCCGCGCGACGTGTGGGTGGCGGCCCTGTTGCCCGGCGACCCCCGCGAACCGGCGCACGGCTGGCCGGTCTGACGTCCCCTACGCGAGGTGCGGAAGCACCTCCTGCTCGAACAATTCGAGTCCCGTCGTGTCATAGGCCGCTTCGGGGAAGTAGAAGATCGCGTACTCGAGTCCCTGCTTCTTCAGCGCCGTGAGGTTCTCGACGATCTGCTCGGGCGTTCCCACCGCGGGCATACCCCGGAATGCGTCCAGCGCCCCGTCCGCCTTCTCGGCACCGACGATCGGTTCGAGTCGTGCACGCAGCGCCTCGAGCCTGTCCTGCACCTCCGCTTCCGTCCGTCCGATCGCGACGTTGTAGTTGGCGGACCGCACGATGGCATCGAAATCCGTGCCGACCTCGGCGCAGTGCTCTCGCAGGACCTGCGACTTGTGCGCGAATCCCTCGGGGGTTCCGTCGAAGTTGGTGTACTGCGCGTACTTCGCCGCGATCTTCAACGTCACCTTTTCCCCGCCGCCGGCGATCCAGAGCGGGATCCCACCTTCCTGGAGGGGCAGCGGACGCACAATCGCTCCGTCGACTTGGTAGTGCTTGCCGTCGAGCGTTGCCGTGCCAGTGGTCCAGGCCTGCCTGAAGATCTGGACGCCTTCGTCGAGGCGGCGCAAACGTTCTCCGGCGGACGGGAAGCCGTAGCCGTAGGCACGCCATTCCTGCTCGTACCACCCGCCCCCGATACCCATTTCCACGCGGCCGCCCGAGATGATGTCGGCGGTCGCAGCCACCTTCGCGAGATACGCAGGGTTGCGGTAGCTCATGGCCGTACACATCTGACCGAGCCGCACCCGGCTGGTCACGGCGCCGAATGCGGACACCAGAGTCCACGCCTCGTGGGTGGCCTCGTCGGTGGGTTCGGGGACGGTGTGGAAATGGTCGTACACCCAGATCGATTCCCACGGGCCCTTGTCGGCGCGTAACGCGAGATCGCGCATGACGGGCCACTGATCGGCGGGATCGATACCGACCAGGTCCAGTCTCCAACCTTGAGGGATGAAAAGTCCGAAACGCATGTGGGTCCTCACTCGAGTCGACGATCTTGTTGCCTGGGCAAGTATCCCCCGATTCGGTACGGACGATGCCGTGTGCTCCGCCGATGGGAGCGCACGCACGCGTCAGAATCAGCGAAAACCTCGACAGGCCAGCCCTATTCGGTGCGGTACCGGCGGCCCACGTCGTCGAGCCGTTCTCGCAGCGCCACCAGAATCGGGCGCTGGCCCTTCACCAGCTTGGTTTCCGCGTCGGAGAACGTGATCCAGCGGGCATCGTCGACTTCGGGAATCGTCAGCCGCTTCCCCGACCGGGGCGGCCATTCGATCTCGCACGTGTTGCTCGAGACGAACCGGAGGTCGGCGTCGGTTTCGCCGGCGTAGACACTCACGATCTTGCCCGACGCCTGCCGATAACGGCCGAGCAGCGACAACGGCACGTCCGGCGCGGGAAAGCCGCATTCCTCCTCGAACTCACGGGTCGCGACTTCGCGGGGCTCCTCCTCGGGTCCGTACTCTCCCTTCGGCACCGACCAGGCGGCGGTGTCCTTTTCAGTCCAGTACGGGCCGCCGGGATGCACGAGCCACAGCTCGAGCAGCCCGGTGTCGTCGACGCGGTAGAGCAGCAGACCTGCGCTCGTCACCGGCATCGCTCACCTCCGTGCACCGTGTCGGATGCACCCGGAGTCCTGCCCGCGACGGTGATCCTGCTCGTAGCATCGAGAATATGCGCGCGTCCGGGCTTGCGGAATCATTCGAGGAACACCGCGCCCACCTGTTGACGGTCGCGTACCGGCTCACGGGCAGTGTCGCCGACGCCGAGGACGCGGTGCAGGACTCCTGGCTCCGGCTCGCGACTGTCGATGCCGGCGAGATCGGCAATCTGCGTGCGTGGCTGACCACTGTCGTGGGCCGGCTGTGCCTCGACAAGCTCCGGTCCGCCGCGGTACGGCGCGAGAAATATGTGGGACAGTGGCTGCCGGAACCGATTGTCACGCCACTCGGCGGCACCAGCCCGCCGGACCCGCTCGAACAGGTGGTGCAGCACGAGGACAGCCGGCTCGCCGCGCTGATCGTCCTCGATGTGCTGCCGCCGCCGCAGCGCATCGCGTTCGTGCTCCACGACGGGTTCGGTGTGCCGTTCGACGAAGTGGCGACCGTTCTCGGCATCGGATCGGCAGCGGCTCGGCAACTCGCCTCCCGCGCTCGCCGTGCCGTGGCCGACACACCGCCCCCGACCCCCACCGCCGAGCACGAGAACGCCGTCGCCGTGCTGGTGGCGGCGTTCGCCGCGGGAGACATCGACGGCGTGATCGCGGCGCTGCACCCCGATGCGCGGCTGATCGGAGACGCCGGTGGCACCACCTCGACCGCACTCAACGTGGTGTTCGGTGCCGAGAAGTTCGCCCGGTTCTTCGCAGGGCTGATACGCCGGTACGGCCCGGAGTCGTTCGCGGCGTTCGAACCGGTGCGCGTCAACGGCGAACTCGGCCTGCTCAACCACGGGCTCGGCGGCGACGGTCGGCGCGGATACCCGCCCCGCGTGACGGGATGCACGGTTCGCGACGGCCGGGTCTGGGCCGCCTACGACCTGGCCAACCCGGAGAAATTGCGGCGCGGCGTTCTCGTACCCCTGGGCCGGCGCTGATCCGTCGCCCGGACCCCGGCGCCACCGCTAGGGTCGGGCGCATGGACCAGCGTCTCAGTCTCGTGACCCTCGCCGTCGAGGACGTCGACCGCGCCCGGGAGTTCTACGTGGACGGACTGGGCTGGTCCGCAGTGGTCGAAGAACCCGGCGAAGTGGTGATGATCCGCGTCGGCGCCCACGTGATCCTGTCGTTGTGGGCCCGCACCGAATTCGAGGCGGAGGTCGGCCCGACATCGTGGAGCGGGGTTCCACCCGTCACCCTCGCCCACAACGTCGCGACCCGCGACGAAGTGGACGTCGTGCTCGAGACCGCCCGCCGGGCAGGCGCCGATCCGGTGTCGGGCGGCACCGACCGCCTGTGGGGCGGTTACACCGGTTATTTCGCCGATCCCGACGGCTTTCGCTGGGAGGTCGCCTGGAATCCGGGCTCGATCGCCGAGATCGTGATACCCGAGTAACTCACTTCCCCGTCGCCGCAGCGTCGTCCGCCCACGGCACACGACACGCATCCGTGCTGAAGCCCTGCTCCTGGATGCCCAGTGCCGAGTTCATCCGGCCCCGCATGTTCTCGAGAGCGATCTGATAGGTCAGTTCCACCACCCCGGCCCGCCCGAATCTCCGTTCGAGATCCGCGACCTGCTCGTCTGTCACGGCGGTGGCAACATCCCCGGTGACCGCGTCCGCGTATGCGATCGCAGCCTTCTCGTCGTCGCTGTACAGGTCCGACGTCGCATAGTCGGCGATGTGGGCGAGGCGCTCGGTGTCGAGTCCGTCGAGGCGCTGCAGCATCGTGCCGAAGTCGACGCACCACGAACATCCGAGAGTCCACGCTGCGCGGTACACCGCGAGTTCACGCACGTTGGCCGGAAGCACCTTCGAGGCTCGCTCGACCAGCATCTCGTGTACTCCGGTCGCGCGCATCAACGCCGGGTGGTGCGCGAGCACCGCGAACGGCTCGGGAACCACCCCGTAGCGGCGCGCAGCAAAGGCATAGGTCGCGCGGGTGGCCAGGCCGGCCCGTTCGGGGGTGACCGGTTCGATTCGCGGCATGACGTCCTCCGGTTTTCTCGCGGCCCCGGGACTCCTCGCCGGTCCCGGCCGAGCCGTTCGTACTGTTGACGAGGCAGCCGTCCCGGATGTGACAGGGCGGACGATAGGCTTCACGAGTGGCTGATTCGAGGAGACCGGCAGCGGCAGTGCGCACCGTCGCCCGGCTACGACCGTTCGCCTCGACGATCTTCGCCGAGATGACCGACCTGGCGATCCGGCACGACGCGATCAACCTGGGCCAGGGTTTCCCCGATGTCGACGGTCCACCGCAGATGCTCGAGATCGCGCGACAGGCCATCGCCGACGGGATCAACCAGTACCCGCCCGGGTCGGGTATTCCCGCGCTCCGGCAGGCCGTCGCCGCGGACCGCGCCGACCGCTACGGCATCGAACACGATCCCGACTGCGAGGTACTCGTCACCGTCGGAGCCACCGAAGCGATCAGCGCGGCTGTCCTCGGGCTCGTCGAGCCGGGCGAGGAAGTGCTGCTCACCGAGCCGTACTACGACTCGTACGCCGCCGCGGTCGCGCTTGCCGGCGCGACTCGCCGCACCGTCCCGCTCGCCCGGGCGGGAGCCGGCTTCGTGCTGGACGTGGACGCCCTGCACGCCGCGATCACCGACCGCACGCGCATGCTCATCGTCAACACCCCGCACAACCCCACCGGCACCGTGTACGACGAGACGGCCCTGACGGCCCTGGCCGAGTTGGCGTGCGAACACGACCTTCTGGTGCTGTCGGACGAGGTGTACGAACACCTGGTGTTCGACGGCCGCCGGCATATCCCGCTCGCGTCGCTGCCGGGAATGGCGGAGCGCACGGTCACCGTGTCGAGTGCCGCGAAAACGTTCAACGTCACGGGATGGAAGATCGGCTGGGCGCTCGGGCCCCGCGAGCTGATCGACGCCGTGCGCGCCGCGAAGCAATTCCTGACCTTCGTGGGCGGCGCACCCTTCCAGCCCGCAGTCGCCCACGCCCTGACCCACGAGCAAGACTGGATCAGGTCGATGCGCGACGACCTGCAACGCAAACGCACTCTGCTGTCCGATGCATTGAAGGGCGCCGGGTTCGGCGTACTCGACTCGGCCGGAACATATTTCGTGTGCGCCGATCTCACGCCGCTCGGTTACCGCGACGGTGTCGCATTCTGCCGTGAACTGCCGGAACGGATCGGGGTGGCCGCGGTCCCCGTGAGCGTGTTCGTCGACGACACGCAGGCCTGGAACCATCTGGTGAGATTCGCGTTCTGCAAGCGGGACGACGTGCTCGCGGACGCGGTCGATCGGTTGCGCACGCTGCAGGAGGCCCTCTAGATCATGTCGCGGCCCACCATTCCGTCCGACTTCGTATCCCGGGCGGTACGCACCGGCGCGGACGCCGGAGTCGATCTCCAACCGGCGCTGGACGCGGCCAGAATCAGTCGCGCGGTCCTCGCGCACCCTCACGCGCGCCTGACGCCGGCACAGGTGAGCCGGTTCACCCAGATGGCGTGGCAGATCACGGACGACGAACTGTTCGGGTTGGCGCCCGGTCCGGTCCCCCGTGGAATGTTCCGGGTGATGTGCCTGACGCTGATCCACTGCCCCGATCTCGCGCGCGCGCTCAGCCGCATGGTCGAGGTCAACCGGGTGGTCCGGTCGCTCCCCCAGTTGTCGCTGACCCCGGGTGACACCACCACGTACCTCGATGTCGCGCTGCCGGAGGTGGTCGACGAGAAGACACGCGTCACCGTCGACTTTCTCCTCATGCTGCTGCACCGCTTCGCGGCCTGGCTGGTCGGCGGCAGAGTCCGGCTGGAATCGGTGATGTTGCCGTACGCCGAACCGGATCCGGTTCTTGCTCGTAGTTACGATTCGATGTTCGGTGTCCCCGTGACCTTCGGAGCGGGCCGCGCAGCGCTCGAAATCCACAATTCCGCACTGACGTCGCCGCTCGTGCAGTCGGAGGAGTCGCTCGACGAGTATCTCCGCGACTCCCCGAATCTCATTCTGTCGGAACGGGATTACGAGTCGACCGTGTCGTCGCAGGTGCGCCGCATCTTCGAGTCGGGAATCAACGGACGCACTGCCACCGCCGAGGACATTGCGGGAATGCTCACCGTGAGCACCCCTCACCTCCGCCGGCTGCTGCGCCAGGAGGGCACGTCACTCGGCCAATTGCGCGAGGAAGTACTCCGCGATCTCGCCATCGCCGGGCTGCGGCGCGGCGAGTCGGTCGACGACCTCTCGGCCCGACTCGGGTTCTCCGAGCCGAGTGCCTTCAGGCGCGCGTTCAAGCGGTGGACGGGCAACACCCCGAGCAGTTACCGCTCACCGCGGTAACCGGGGTTCGCAATCCCGCTCCTACCGGGACACGACGACGCACCCGGGAACCCGGTGCCCGGAACCGGCACGGAATCCACCCGGGTTGCATAACGTGGCGGTGAGTGGGTAAGTCTGGGAGGCGAAGCTCTGTCGACCTGGGAGAGGGTGAAACACCGTTATGCGCGCTGCGGTACAGGATGAGTATCCGACCCGGAGCCGAGCGAAGTGCGAATCGTTCGCGAGGCCGGATCCGGTCGTGTGGGGAAGTGCGGCCGAGGGGCCGTTGCCTGCCGAGGCGGTCACCGAATACGACCGCCGAGGATTCCATACTGCAGAAGCGCTTCTTCCCGCGAACGACGTGGGAAACCTCCTGGAAGAAACATCACGGCTCGGCGGTGAACTGGGTGACGACGCGCGTGTGGTCCGCGAGCAGGGTAGCGGCGACGTCCGTTCCATCTTCGACGTCCATCTGCTCAGCGATCTCGTGGCCTCTATTGTCCGCCGTCCCGAAATAGCCGGGATTGCACGGCAATTGCTCGGCTCCGACGTGTACATCCACCAATCGCGACTCAACGTCAAACCAGGCTTCCGCGGCGGGCCGTTCTACTGGCACTCGGATTTCGAGACCTGGCACGCCGAGGACGGAATGCCCAAGCCACGGGCGCTCAGCATCTCGCTCGCCTTGACCGAGAACTACGGCTACAACGGCGGTTTGATGATCATGCCGGGTTCGCACCGCACCTACGTCTCGTGTGCGGGAGAGACTCCGGAGGACTACTACCGCGAGTCGCTCGTCACCCACGCGCCGCAGACCGGGTCTCCCGACGAAGACAGCCTCACCCGGATGGCCGCCGAGTACGGCATCGCCACCTTCACGGGATCCGCAGGTTCCGCAACGGTATTCGATTCCAACTGCATGCACGGCTCCAACGGGAACATCACCCCGTTTCCGCGCTCGAATCTCTTCGTGGTGTTCAACAGCGTGGAGAACACCCTGGTAGAGCCGTTCGCAGCGAAGAACCCGCGCCCGCCCTATCTGGGGAGTCGGGACTTCACACCGCTCGTCTGATCCGAGACGGGCATCGCACGTTCGACACCACCCGAGAAGGCCCGCGAGAGTGCGAATCGGCCTCGGTCCGGGTCGTAGAGCCGATATGCGGCATAGACGCCGAGGTGACCCAGCCACTGCAGGCGCACGACGCGTGCGACCTCCGGGGTCAGCAGGCCGTGCACATCGTAGGTTCGGACCATGGAACGGGTGTACTCGATGTACTCCAGGGGTGGGGTCAGCGCCCGGCGGGGAGAGATGTCGACGAACAGATCCGTCAATTGGGCGAGCTCGATGTCGTGCTCGCGCAGACAGAGGGCGAGGTCCACGTCCTCGTGGATGCCGGGGTCGGTACTGATCGCCTCCCGCACCTGATCCCATGCGGAGCGCCTGATCACCATGTTGGCGCCGTGGATGTTGTTGACCCGGCGTTCGCCGCCGAACAGACCTTTCGCGACTTGCTTTTCGTAGTACCGCTTCTTCAGCCCGCGGTAGGGCGAGTCGTACGAGTTGTTGAGACCGCTGACCGCGCCGACCGCTGCCACGTCGTCTCTGGGAAGAACTCCCGTGCGGTACGCGCCCACCCCGGGCGCACACGCGTGTCCGCGTCTATCCGCCCGAAGATCGAACCCTCGGCGGCATCGAATCCCGCGTTGCGGGCGAACGCGACACCGGGGCGCTTCTCCGTCACGAGCCGGACGATCGGATTACCGGCCGCGACAGCTTCGACGATCTGCACCGTGTTGTCGGTGGAATTATTGTCCACCACAATGATTTCGAGGATGTCCTCTTGCTGCTGGAGAAGCGCCGACAAGCATGGCCCGATGTACCGCTCCTCGTTGCGAGCCGGTACGACGATCGACAGTGCCTCCCCATCCATGTGATGGCACGCTACCGCAAGTGGGGTCGGCTCTCTTTGCGTACCACCCAGATTACCGTTTGATCCCTATTGTCTGTATACGGGTTTCGGGCGGGATCGCCGGCGGTGACCCGGCTACGTGCGTCTGCGCGCTGGACAGACCGAAAGGTGCTTGTACACAAATCATTTGCCATGTGCGGCATCTGCAGAGCGCTTCGGTGCGTCCTGCATTCGCTCCGACGTGGATGTCGGAGCGAATGCAGAAACCGAGTGGGTCAGGCGCGACGGGCACGCACCGCGTCGGCGAGCCGGTCGAGTTGGACTGCAGTGGTTGCCCAGTCGAGGCACGCGTCGGTGATGGACTTACCGTACTCGAGCTCGTCGGACGAGCCGAGCGTCAAGTCCTGCCGGCCGGCTTCGATGAAGCTCTCCAGCATCACACCGACAATGCCTTGTTCTCCGGCTTCGAGACGCTCGGCGATGTCGGTCACGACGTCGACCTGCTTCTCGTGGTTCTTGCTGCTGTTGCCGTGGCTCGCGTCGATGACCACCCGTTCCGGCAACCCACCCTTGCGCAGGCGCGCCATCGTGTCGGCGACGGTCTCGGCATCGTAGTTCGGGCCGGCGCTGCCGCCGCGGAGGATGACGTGGCAGTCCGGGTTGCCGACGGTCTGGATGAGCGCGGCCTGGCCGTCGAGGTCGGTGCCGGGGAACACGTGGCTCGCACCTGCGGCGCGGGTTCCGTCGACCGCGACCTGCACGTCGCCTTCGGTGGAGTTCTTGATCCCGACCGGCATCGACAGGGCGCTGCACAGCTGACGATGCACCTGGCTGGCGGCAGTGCGTGCACCGATCGCGCCGTAGGTGACCAGGTCGGCGTAGTACTGCGGGAGGATCGGATCGAGGAACTCGCAGCCGACGGGCAGGCCCAGGCTCGACACATCGAGCAGCAACTTCCGGCCGATTCGCAGGCCGGTGTTGATGTCGTAGCTGCCGTCGAGGTGCGGGTCGTTGAGCAGACCCTTCCAGCCGAGCGTGGTGCGCGGCTTCTCGAAGTACACACGCATCACGATGTGCAGGTCGTCGCGCAATTCGTCAGCCTTCGCGGCGAGCCGGCGAGCGTAATCCATGGCTGCGGCGGGGTCGTGGACCGAGCACGGGCCGACCACCACGACGAGGCGGTCGTCGGTGCCGTTCAGGATATTGACGGTGTCGGCGCGGCCGGATCGCACGGTCGCCGCCACGACGGCGTCAGGGGCGTATTCGGCGCGGATCTCCGACGGCGCGGCGAGCGGACTCACCCGCACGGTGCGCTGCTCGTCGAGATTGGTGGTGGAGATTCCAGTGGTGGAGCTCATCGGGTTGCGTTCCTGTTCTCGGTGAAGGAAGCCGACCCGGAAGAACCCTGAGATCCCGTCGAGCCGGTCTGTATCCGGCTCGTGGGTGAGGAAGTCAGCGCGCGGTCACGCCGACCGACCCACCCAGGGCCGGCCCGCTAAACCAAAAATAGGTGCGCTGCATAGCGACGGACTCTACCAGAACTCGCCGAACCGGTTCTGTGCCGCGGCACACCGACTCGCCCCGACGCTCCCCGGCAGGAACTTCGGGTCCGGGTGCATCTTCGCCGAACCTGTTCCCGGGCAAGCAGACACCTCCGCGAGGCGGCCGTATGCGACGCCGTTCCGCTCCCCGGTGCCGAGCAACGGATCGCCCTTCGGCGGCGCGAACGAGACGGTCCCTACCGCCACGGCACTCGCTCCGGGTCGCGCAGCATCCGGCGGGCGGTCGACATGCGATGCACCTCGTCGGGGCCGTCGTAGATGCGCGCATACCGTGCCCGCCGGTACATGGCCTCGAGGGGCGTATCCGCGGTCAGGCCCAGCGCCCCGTGTACCTGGATCGCCCGGTCGACGACGTCGTGCAGCATCCGCGCACCCCAGAACTTGATGAGACCGATCTGTACCCGGGCGTCCTCACCGGCGTCCATGACCCGGGCCGCGTCGAGCGTCATGAGGCGCGCCGCCTGAATCTGTGCGGCCGATTCGGCGACGTACCGCTGGATCTCGCCCTTGTCGGCGAGGAGCGACCCGTGTGCGAACCGGGCGTTGGCGCGCGCACACATCAGTTCGAATGCCCGTTGCGCCTGCCCGAGCCAGCGCATGCAGTGGAAGATCCGGCCGGGTCCGAGGCGGTCCTGGGCGACCAGGAAACCGTTGCCGCGTCCCCCGAGCACGTTGTCGGCAGGAACCCTGACGTCGGTGTAGCGCACCTCGTAGTGGTCGCTCGGGTCGTACCCCATCGTGGGGATCGACCGGACGATCTCGAAGCCCGGCGTATCCGTCGGGACGATGACAGCGCTGATACTGCGGTGAAGCGGCGTCGAGTCGGGTTCGGTGCGCGCGAACACCGTGCAGTAGCCGGCCTGCCGGGCGCCGGTGGTGAACCACTTACGGCCGTTGACGACCCACTCCGCTCCGTCCAGACGGGCGGTCGTCTGCACGAGCACCGGGTCGGAGCCGGCCACGTCGGGCTCTGTCATGCCGACCGACGGCAGGATCTCGCCGGAGACGAGACCGGGAACCCAGCGACGACGCTGCTCCTCGGTGCCGTGCCGATGCAGCATCAGCGCGTCCTGCATCGACACCGACCCCACTGCGAGCTGACCGAACTCCGACCGGCCGATGATCTCGTTGAGATAGACGAAGTCCAGGAACGGAACTCCCCCGCCACCGATCTCCTCCGGGTGCCCGAGCGCCCACAATCCGAGGTCCTTCGCGCGGCTCTTCAGCCCGTCCAGCGCCGCGGCGCCGTCGTCGTCCTGCCGCGACAATGTCGGCTCCAGCGGGATAACCTCCTCGTCGATGAAGGAACGCATCCGGGTGCACAGTTCGGCCACCCGGCCCTCCGGCCGATTCGCAGTCATGGGCGTCAATGTATCCGCGCACGCATGCCCTCACCTCGCTTTCAGCCGGGCCGGGTGTGGACCGGCCGACGCCGGGGAACCCTGAGGTTCCGCCCTGCACGATGACGAGCCCGGAGGTTTCATGCCAGCAGAAAGCCCAGCCGATCCGACCGCCCGAGCTGTGGAACCCGAGCACACCCCCGACGGGCACATCGTCGAGACACGGTCCGAGGATTTCGCGCATGCACGCAACCTTCCGATCGATCCCGACTGGTTCAAGACCGCGGTGTTCTACGAGGTTCTCGTGCGCGCGTTCAACGACTCGAACCACGACGGGACCGGTGACCTGCGGGGGCTGACCGAAAAACTCGACTACATCGCGTGGCTCGGGGCCGATTGCATCTGGCTGCCCCCGTTCTACGATTCCCCGCTGCGGGACGGCGGCTACGACATCCGCGATTTCCGCGCGGTGTTACCGGAATTCGGGACGGTCGACGACTTCGTGACGTTCCTCGACGAAGCGCACAAGCGCGGTATCCGCGTGGTGACGGACCTGGTCATGAACCACACCTCCGATACCCACGCGTGGTTCCAGGAGTCGCGTGCCGAACCCGACGGTCCCTACGGGGATTTCTACGTGTGGTCCGACAGCGACGAGGCCTACAAGGATGCCCGCATCATCTTTGTGGACACGGAGACCTCGAACTGGACGTGGGATCCGGTGCGCAAGCAGTACTACTGGCACCGGTTCTTCTCGCATCAGCCCGATCTGAACTACGACAACCCCGAAGTCCAGGACGCCATGCTCGACGTCCTCCGCTTCTGGCTGGACCTGGGCATCGACGGATTCCGGCTCGACGCGGTGCCCTACCTGTTCGAGCGCGAGGGCACCAGTTGCGAAAACCTGCCCGAGACCCACGCGTTCCTCAAGAAGTGCCGGGCGGTGATGGACGCCGAATACCCGGGCCGGGTCATGCTCGCGGAAGCGAACCAGTGGCCGTCGGACGTGGTCGAGTACTTCGGTGAGCCGGAGATCGGCGACGAGTGCCACATGGCGTTCCACTTCCCGCTCATGCCCCGGATCTTCATGGCGGTCCGTCGCCAGAACCGATTCCCGATCTCGGAGATCCTCGCGCAGACCCCGTCGATTCCCCGCACCGCGCAGTGGGGCATCTTCCTGCGCAACCACGACGAACTCACGCTCGAGATGGTGACGGACGAAGAGCGTGACTACATGTACTCCGAGTACGTCACCGACCCGCGGATGCGGGCGAACATCGGGATCCGCAGGCGCCTGGCCCCTCTGCTCGAGAACGACCGCAACCAGTTGGAGTTGTTCACGGCGTTGCTGCTGAGCCTGCCCGGGTCCCCGGTGCTGTACTACGGCGACGAGATCGGCATGGGCGACAACATCTGGCTCGGTGACCGCGACGCGGTGCGTACCCCGATGCAGTGGACTCCCGACCGCAATGCCGGTTTCTCCCGCGCCGATCCGGCGCGGCTGTATCTTCCGACCATCATGGATCCCACGTACGGGTACAACGCGATCAATGTCGAGTCCCAGCTGAACTCGACGAACTCGCTGTTGCACTGGACTCGCAGGATGATTCAGGTCCGCAAGCAGCACCCCGCGTTCGGCAAGGCGGCGTTCACCGAACTCGGCAGCGCCAACCCCGCGGTCCTGTCGTATCTCCGGGAGATGGAAACGACCCCGGATCGCAACTACAGCGACGTCATCCTGTGCGTGAACAACCTTTCCCGCTATCCGCAGGCCGTGGTGCTGGATCTGTCGAGGTTCGTCGGGTGGATCCCGGTGGAGCTCACCGGGTCGGTGCCGTTCCCATCGATCACCGAGGAGGGCTACATGCTCACGCTCCCCGGTCACGGGTTCTTCTGGTTCGCTCTGCAACCGGATCCCACGACAGAAGGCGCAGGATCACATCCCGTCAGCAGCGAAGCGGAAGCGGCGGTGCAGCCATGACCGAACAGAACGACAGCCGCTATCCGGACGCCGACCTCGAAGCGGGCCTGGCACACTGGCTCCCACGTCAGCGCTGGTTCGCCGCGAAGGGCCACACCATCACCGGCGTGCGGATCGTGTTGCGGCAGACACTCGCCGACGAACCCGGGTTCGGCGCCGACCACGTCCTGGTGGCCGTCGACTTCGAGGACACTGCCGAGCAGATCTACCAGGTGCCGTTGGGGTACCGATCGCACCTGCCGGACGATCTGGCTCCGTGGACGTTGGCGACACCGGATGACGCGGGGCACAGTGTGTTCGTCTACGACGGTCTGCACGACCAGGACATCATCGGCCTGTACGCGCAGAGCCTGAGCAGTGGCCGCCCGAAGGGGCCCGTCGATCTCCATACCCTCCCGGGCGCGGAGTTCGAGGCGGGCATGCGCGGGCGCCCGCTCGGCGCGGAGCAGTCGAACACGTCCGTCGTACTCGGCGAACGCCTCCTGCTCAAGATGTTCCGTCGTCTCACGTTGGGTATCAACCCCGACGTGGAGTTGCACCTCGCGTTGACCGAAGTGGGCTGCCGCTCCGTGGCACCGATCCGTGCGTGGATCGACGCCGATGTCGAAGGTGTCCGCACGACGCTCGCGATGGCCCAGGATTTCGCCGCCAATTCCGCGGACGGGTGGGCGATGGCGCTCGGAAGTATCCGCGATCTCCTCATCGAAGGGGATCTCCGGGCCGACGAGGTCGGTACGGATTTCGCCGGTGAGTCCTACCGGATGGGGACGGCGGTCGCCGAGGTCCATTCGGATCTCGCCGCCGCGCTCGGGGAATCCCAGCGTCCCGCGTCCGGACTTGCGGCCGCGATGAGCCGCAGGCTCGAGGCCGCCGCCGCCGAGGTCGAGGAACTGGTGGAGTTCGTGCCCGCGATACAGGCGAGGTTCGACGAAGCCGCCGCGCTCGGTCCCGTCACGGTGCAGCGCATCCACGGCGACCTCCATCTCGGGCAGGTGCTGCGCACACCGGAACGGTGGCTGCTCATCGACTTCGAGGGTGAACCCGCCAAGTCCCTTGTCGAACGCCGGCATCCCGACACCCCGCTCCGCGACGTCGCGGGGATGTTGCGTTCCTTCGATTACGCCGCCCACCATTCGGTGCGAGAGCGTGATCCCGACGGCGCCACGGCGCAGCGTGAGTTCCGGGCGCGGGAATGGGCAGAACGCAACTCCGCCGCGTTCTGCGACGGGTACGCCGCAGCATCCGGATCCGATCCGCGCGACATCGGGCCGTTGCTCCGTGCGTACGAAATCGACAAGGCCGTCTACGAAGTGGTGTACGAAGCGCGGCACCGCCCGTCGTGGCTCCGTCTGCCCCTCAATGCGATCCGGAGGTTGTGCAAAGCCTGACGACCGACGTACGAAAGGGCGGGTGTGTGCAGTGCACACACCCGCCCTTTTTCGGAATCTCAGACCACCTGCAACTCCAGTTCGTCGCCGGCGACGTCGACTTCGACGCGTCCGCCCTCGACCAGCGTGTCGTCGAGCAGCAGATCCGCGATGCGGTCGTCGACAACCCGTGCGATGGACCTCCGCAACGGGCGGGCACCGAACTCGGGCTGGTGCCCGTGACGGGCGATCCACTCCACGGCCTCGGGGCTGAAGTCGATCTCGATGCCCTTGGCCTGGAGCCGCTTCCGGCTCTCGTCGAGCAGGAGATCGGCGATCCGGTGCAACTGTGCGTCGTCGAGCCTGCGGAAGACGACGATCTCGTCGATGCGGTTGAGGAACTCCGGCCGCATCGATTCGCGCAGCCGTCCCATCACCCGGTCGCGCAGCGGCTTCTCTTCCGCCTCCGCGTCGCCGGTGGTGAACCCGATGGCCCCACCACGGCTGGAGATGATGTCCGATCCCAGGTTGCTGGTCATGATGACGACGGTGTTCGTGAAGTCCACCGTGCGGCCTTCACCGTCGGTGAGACGGCCGTCGTCGAGCACCTGCAACAGGGTGTTGAACACATCCGGGTGCGCCTTCTCGATCTCGTCGAGCAGCACGACCGAGTACGGGTTGCGACGGACCTGCTCGGTCAGCTGACCGGCCTCGCCGTAGCCGACGTACCCGGGCGGGGCGCCCACGAGACGGCTCACGGTGTGTCGTTCGCCGAACTCGCTCATGTCGACACGCAGCATCTTGCGCTCGTCGCCGAACAGGACCTCGGCCAGCGCCTTCGCCAGCTCGGTCTTACCCACGCCGGTCGGGCCGAGGAACAGGAAGCTGCCCACCGGGCGATGCGGATCGCTCATGCCCGAGCGGCTCCGGCGGACGGAACGTGCCACCGCGCGCACCGCCTCGTCCTGGCCGATGACGCGCTTGTGCAGCTCGTCCTCCAGTGTGCGGAGACGGTCCTTCTCCACCTTGGTCATCTGCGTGACGGGGATTCCCGTCGCGCGCGAGACGACCTCGGCGATCAGTTCGGTGCCGACCACCGGGACGTCCGCATCAGCCGGCGCACCGGAGTCGATGCGCTGCTGGATCCGGACGATCTCGTCGCGGACGCGCGAGGCTTCCTCGTAGTCCTCGGCCTGCACCGCGCGGTCCTTCTCGGCTTCGAGTTCGACGAGCCGGTCCCGCAGCTGTGCACCGTCGACGCGCGGGGTGTGCAGCCGCAACCGCGCACCGGCCTGGTCGACGAGGTCGATCGCCTTGTCCGGCAGGTGCCGGTCGGGCAGGTATCGCACCGACAGGTCGACGGCGGCGTCGAGGGCCTCGTCCGTGTAGCGGACACCGTGGAATTCGGCGTACCGGTCACGCAGTCCGTGGAGGATGGCGACCGTGTCCTCACGGCTCGGCTCACCGACCATCACCGGACCGAAGCGCCGTTCGAGCGCCGGGTCCTTCTCGATGTGCTTGCGGTATTCGTCGAGTGTCGTGGCACCGACGATGTGCAGTTCGCCGCGGGCGAGCTTGGGCTTGAGGATGTTCCCCGCGTCCATCGCCCCGTCGTTGCCGCCACCGGCGCCGACGACGGTGTGGAGTTCGTCGATGAAGACGATCAGTGCGCCCGACTGTGCGGTGATCTCGTCGAGCACCTTGGTGAGGCGTTCCTCGAAGTCGCCGCGGTAGCGGGTGCCCGCCACCATGCCGGTCAGGTCGAGTTGGACGATTCGCTTGTCGCGCAGGTTTTCCGGTACCTCGCCGTCCACGATGCGCTGGGCGAGCCCTTCGACGATCGCGGTCTTGCCGACACCTGCCTCGCCCAGGAGAACCGGGTTGTTCTTGGTGCGGCGGGACAGGATCTCGAGCGTCTGCTCGATCTCGTCGGCGCGGCCGACGACGGGGTCGATGCCACCGCTCCGAGCGCGCTCGGTGAGGTCGACACCGAATTGGTCGAGCGTCGGGGTCGCGGAGTCGCCACCCGCTTCGGCCGGCGGCACCGGCTGGAGCGCCGTCTGCAGGGACTGCGGGGTGACACCGAGGGAGGCGAGCAACCGTCCCGGGGCGCGGGTCTGGTCCGCGGCGAGCGCGAAGAACACGTGCTCGGGGTCGATGTAGGTCGAGCCGAGCGCGCGCGAGAGCTGATGTGCCTCCAGCAACGCGGTCTTGACCGCCCCACTGAGTGCGGGAGCCGACACGCCGGAGTCCGGGTTGCTCTGCGGCAACCGCTGGTCGACAGCCGCGACGACCGCGGCCGGATCGGCTCCGGAGCGGGCCATGACGGTGCGGGCCGGATCGGTTTCCGCCATGGCGCGGAGGAGGTGCAGCGCATCGAGGTCGGCGTCGCCGCGTTCTGCGGCGAAGCGAGCCGCGACCGCCATCAGTTCCTGCGTACCGCGGCTCATGAAGCGGGAGAGGTCGATTCGGCCGGGTCCGCCAGGCCCGAAGAATGCCGTCATTCCGAAGCCTTTCTCTTGACTTGAGCCTTACTCACTCAACTAACGTGCCGAACACTTCATCAATTCCGAAGCCCTAGGGCAAATGAAGGTGAGCTACGTCACGGCGAACGAGGAGATTTTGTATTGTGCACAACACAACGGTGCGCTACTTTATTTCACGTGTCGGATCCTTTCGCTCTCGATCAGCAGGTGTGCTTCGCGCTCTACCGCGCGTCGCGCGCCACCACCGCGGTCTACCGGCCGCTCCTGGACCGACTCGGCGTCACCTACCCGCAGTACCTGGTACTGCTCGCACTGTGGGAACGCGACGCGCGCGGAGTGCAGGACCTGTGCGACGCCCTCGACCTCGACACCGGCACACTGTCGCCTCTTCTGAAGCGACTCGAGTCGGCCGGGCTCGTCGAACGGACACGGCAACGCGACGACGAGCGACGTGTCGTCGTACGCCTCACCGACGCCGGCAACGCGCTCCAAAAAGAAGCCGCGGGCATCCCCGGTTGCGTGGCGCGCGCAGGCCGTCTGGAACTCGAGGAACTCGCCGAACTCCGCGACACGCTCCACCGCCTGACCGCCGCGCTGCAGCACGCAGCCGGCGACACCCCCGAGGAAAGGTAGGACCGCCATGAAGATCCTCTACACCGCAGAAGCCCTCGCCACCGGAGCCGGACGCAACGGGCACGCTCGCACCAGCGACGGTAAGCTCGACGTCGACCTCGCCATGCCCACCGAGATGGGCGGCAACGGCGAAGGCACCAACCCCGAACAGCTGTTCGCCGCGGGCTATGCGGCGTGCTTCCACTCGGCACTGCAGATGATCGCCCGTCAGGAGAAGGCCGACATCAGTGACTCCGCCGTGGGCGCCCGCGTCGGTATCGGCCCGACCGACGGTGGCGGATTCGGCCTCGCCGTCACCCTCGAGGTCACCTTGCCGAAGCTGTCCGCCGAACAGGCCCGCGAGCTCACCGAGAAGGCTCATCAGGTGTGCCCGTACTCCAACGCGACCCGCGGCAACATCGAGGTCACCCTCGAGATCTCCGAAGACTGACCGATTACCCGGGCCACCCGGCCTCACCACGTGTCCACGCCGCGTCCGCGTAGCGTGGACACGTGGGTATGCAGGACGGGTCGCGGCTCGCGAAGTTCGCGGCCGAGGTGGGATTCACGCTCGACGACTTCCAGATCGACGCCTGCCGTGCGCTGGAAGAGAACCGAGACGTGCTGGTCTGCGCCCCGACCGGAGCCGGGAAGACGGTGGTCGGCGAGTTCGCGGCCTACCTCGCGCTCGAGTCTCGTCAGAGCTCACCCACGTTCCGGCACTCGACTCCTCGCGGCACCTGCTTCTACACCACGCCCATCAAGGCGCTGAGCAACCAGAAGTACAACGACCTCGTCGAGCGATTCGGTGAGGGCGAGGTGGGCCTGCTCACCGGGGACATCACCCTTCACCCGCACGCCCCCGTCGTCGTCATGACGACGGAAGTCCTGCGCAGCATGCTGCATTCCCGCTCCCCCCTCCTCGACGGCCTCACCCACGTCGTGATGGACGAGGTGCATTATCTGGCCGACCGGGAACGAGGCGCGGTCTGGGAAGAGACGATCCTCTACCTTCCCCGCTCGGTGCGGCTGGCCAGCCTGTCGGCCACGGTGAGCAACGCCGAAGAATTCGGGGCATGGATCCGCCGGGTGCGCGGCGAGACCACCGTGATCGTCGACGAGGTCCGCCCGGTCCCGCTCACCCAGCACATGCTCGCCGGGGGGCGGTTGTTCGCCCTCTTCTCCCCCGGCACCGGGACCGTCGACGACACCCTCGACCGTTACATCGCACATCGGCAACTCGCCGACGCCGCTCCATCCCCCGGAGCGAGGAAACGCCGTAAGCGCCGGACCTCGGCACCCCTTCCCGCGGGCGGTGATCGCCCGGAGATCGTGGCGCGGCTCGAGGCCGAACAACTCCTGCCCGCCATCTGGTTCCGCTTCAGCCGGTCGGGATGCGACGCCGCCGTCACCGAATGCCTCGACTCTTCCCTGCGTCTCACCGAGGCGGCGGAGGTCCCGCAGATCCGCGCGATAGCCGACCGGCACACGGCTTCTCTGCCCCCGGCCGACCTCGACGCGGTCGGCTACTCCGACTGGATCGAGGGGCTCGAGCGTGGATTCGCCGCACACCACGCCGGCCTCGTTCCGGCATTCCGGCACGCGGTCGAGGACCTGTTCACGCGCGGGCTCGTCCGCGTGGTGTTCGCGACCGAAACCCTCGCGGTGGGGGTCAACATGCCGGCCCGCACCGTCGTACTCGAACGTCTCGTCAAACCGACGGCAGCCGGACCTGTGCGCCTGACGCCCGGGGAATACACCCAGCTCACGGGCCGCGCCGGTCGGCGCGGGATCGACGAGGAGGGGCACGCCGTGGTGCTCTGGCAGCCCGACACCCTCCCCGCCACCGTTGCCGGACTCGCCTCGACGCGCGCCTATCCCCTGCACAGCTCGCTGCGCGTGGGCTACAACACCTGCGTCAATCTGATCGACCGCGTCGGCCTCGACGGCGCACGCACACTTCTGGACCGTTCGTTCGCCCAATTCCAGGCGGAGCGATCGGTGCGCGCGCTGTCCGACGCGGTACGGACGAATACCGCGCTGATCGCCGACCTCGAAGCCGAACTCGCCGATGCAGCAGGTTTCACCGAATACCGGAGTCTGTACGAGCGTCTCGCGTTCGCGCGCACCACGGCATCCGCGGACACCGTCACCGCGCTCGCCCGCGCGGTGCGTTCACACCCGGGCCACCGGCGGCCCGACCGGGCGCACCTCCTGGCCGTCGCGGGCCGGCTCGGCACCCTGGTCACCGACACGGAACGAATGCGCGTGCGGATCGAGGGCGTCACCGGACGTCTGCGCACCACGTTCGATCGCACCCTCGCCGTGCTCGAGGAACGCGGCTACGTGATCCTCGACCCGGCCGGTGAGTCGGCGTACGTCACCGACGACGGACGACGGCTCGGCCGGATCTATTGCACGAGCGACCTTCTGGTGGCCGAATGCGTGCGGACCGGAGCATGGGACGGGCTCGAACCCTGCGAGCTCGCGGCAGTGGTCTCGACCGTGCTCGGCGAGACGCGGCACCGCACCGCCGCGGCGTCCGGACGGACCACCCCGGCGGTGGACGAGGCCCTGCGCGTCACCATGCGCCTCTGGGGCGAACTGGCGGCAGCGGAACAGCGCCACGGTTTGACGGTGAGCCCCGACCCGGACCCGGTGGCCGTCGGGGCCGTCCACAGCTGGGCCCGCGGCGACGGCCTTGCCGCAGCGCTGCGCGTCGCGTCGGAATCGGGGCTCTCCGCGGGTGATCTCGTACGTCGCTACCTGCGCACCCTGGACCTCGTCGACCAGACCGGTCTGTGCCGCCGCGACGCCCTGCCTCCCGTGTCGTTCACGTTGACGTGAGCGGTGACCGCACGTCGCACAACTGCTCGGACAGCGACCACAGGCTCGCGGCGACGCCCTGGTCGTGCGACCGCGCGTTGGACTGCACCTTCCCGGGGTGTCCTCGCATCTCGAACAGGCCGCCGGGCCCGTAGAAACCGCCGGGTTCCGCATCCGCGGCGGTCGCGGCGTAGAGGGACGGGAGTGCTCCCATCGCGGCCGACTGACCGATGACCGGAGTCACCCACTCGACGAGCTTCCCGTACCGCGACTCGCTCCGGTACTGCAGGTTCGTCGACGAGTAACCCGGGTGTACCGCAAAGGATTTCACCGGTGATCCGTGCGCGGTGAGCCGTCGCTGCAACTCGTAGGCGAACAGGAGATTCGCCAGCTTCGACTGGCCGTACGCGGGCCACCGCTCGTAGCGGCGCCGCTCCCAGTTCAGATCGTCCAGATCGATCTTGCCGATCCGGTGCATGGTGCTGCTCACGGTGACGACGCGATCGGTGATGCGCCCGAGAAGGAGCATGGTGAGCGCGAAGTGGCCGAGGTGGTTGGTGCCGATCTGCATCTCGAAGCCGTCGGCGGTCCGCCGCAGCGGCACCGCCATGACGCCCGCATTGTTGACCAGCACATCGATGGTCGGGTGGGTCGCGGCGAGGTCCGCGGCGAACGCACGCACCGACGACAGGTCCGCGAGGTCCACTTTGCGCACCTGCGCGTTCGGACCGATGTCCGCGGCCACCTCCTCTCCCTTCGCGACGTCGCGGCACGCCAGCACCACCTGGGCGCCGGCACGCGCGAGCGCCCGCGCCGTCTCGGCGCCGAGGCCGCTGTTCGCACCGGTCACCACGACCGTGCGGTTGCTCTGATCGGGAATGTCGTTCGCTGTCCATGCCGCCATACCCCGCACACTACGTACGCATCCGAACCGGCAACAGGGCTCGCCGGACTCTCGCCGGACCGAGGCATTCCCTGTCTGCCCCGCGCCTCGTAGAGTGCACCCGGGCGCGAGTCCCGCAGGGGCACACGGGGGCGCGGACGAAGGGGAGGGGTTGCATCGATGGCGTACCGGAACGGGTCTGCCGACCGCGAGGTCGGCGAGGCACTGCGGCAGGGAGATCCCGCGGCGACAGCACGGCTGTACGACTTGTACGCGCCCGGATTGTTCGCGTACGCCTGCGGGTTCGTCGACGCATCGACTGCCTCCGATGTCGTGCACGACTCGATCTGGATCGCGGTGCGCCGAATCGACGCTCTCCGCGACACCGGCTTGTTGCGGGCGTGGCTCTACGCGATCGTCCGCTCCGAGTGTGCGCAGCCCGGGCGTGCTGCCGGCACGGTCGGCTTCGTTCCCGCCACCGATCCCGCGGCGCCACCGCTCCGTCCCCAGTTGTACGCGGTCCGCGACGCGGTGGGCAGCCTCGGCGCGATCGAACGCGAGGTCCTCGAACTGGCGGTGCGCCATCATTTCACCAACCAGGAGATCGACGCGATCCTCGGATCCGCCGCCGGAGACGGCCGCCCGTTCGCTCGCGCTCAGCAAGCGGTCGACCTGGCGGTACCGGCCGTTCCGAATGCGACCGGATTGTTCGCGGCCGTGCCGCCCGTCCCGCTCCCCCGCCGCCTGCGCGACCGTGTGCTCACGGCAACGCCCCTCGACACGGAACTCGCCGACATGGGACGCCGTATCGAACCGTTGAACCGGAACGGATTCCCCGTCGCCCGCCGTGGGCGCCGGAAAACGGCAGCGATCGCCGCGGTGGCAGCGGTGCTGGTCCTCGCCGTAGTCGCCGTGGTCGTCCTGCCAGGTTCGGAACCCGAGGAATTGTCGGCACCACCCTCTCCGACGTCCCGTTCGGTGGATCTTCCCCCGTCCCAGACACCCGTCGTCACGGCCTCTCCCGTAAGCAGATCCGAGACGCCGACGACGGAACCCCCGATCTCTAGCACCACAGCCGAACCCATCGTCGAGACCACCGTCTACCCCGGTGCCGGCACGGTGATTCCGGTCGAGGAAAACGTGGTCACCACCTCTGCCCGCACCTCTCCACCCACCTCTCAGCAGGTGTCGGTCACGTCCACAACCCGCGACATCACTCGGTACCCGCGGCGGACGAAGCCCCAGGACGACAGTCGCTCGGAGGACAAGGAGCGGGACGAGCGCCCCGCGACCACGCCCCAGCCCACGACGCGCGCCACGCTCCCGACGACCACGCGGGCAGCGGCCCCCTAGCGCACCCGCCGATGCCGGTTGGTGTTCTCGGCGTCGACCGAGGGCCCGGCGACTCGTCGCTGTCACACGAGCGAGACGCAGCGGACACATCAGGGGCTTACCGTCGCGTCGTCGTCGCCCGTGTTCGCCGGACAGGAAGGAGCCACCGCCGTGGCGCCACGTCGCAGATCGGTGCTTGTCGACCGGCTCCGAGTGGACGTACCCGGACGGCCCCAGGACGCGATCCTCGAGGAGTTGCGGCGCGTGTTTCTCTCGGGCGCAGCACCACCGGGCACACCTATACCGGTGGGTGAGGTCGCGGAGATGTTCGGAGTCAGCCGCATCCCCGTCCGCGAGGCACTCAAGACCCTCATCGGTGAGGGACTCGTCACCCATCGCCAGAATCACGGGTACACCGTCGCCCAGTTGACGGCGGAGGAACTGCGCGAGTTGTATCTCGTCCGGGAAACACTCGAATCGGCCTCGCTCGCGGCGGCTGTGCACAACGCCACCCCGGAGGACTACCGGCTCGCCGAGCAATCACACAAAATACTCGAACGCTCAGTGCACGAGCACGACTCGCACACCTATCACCGCGAGAGCCGCGTGTTCCACATGACGCTCGCTCGCCCGTCCCGGATGCACCGGCTTCTGCACATGCTCGAATATGCCTGGAACATCACCGAACCGGTCCAGCCGATGGTGCACGTGAGCGACGCGGAACGTGCCGACCTGCACCACGAACACCAGGCCATGCTCGACGCGTTCCTCGCGCGTGACACCGAGCAACTGCTCGCGGCCTACGAGCATCACAACCGGCGCCTCGACGCAGCCATCGCGACGCTTGCGGCAGGTGCCGGGCTGCTGCCCGCGGAAGATATACAGTTCGGGTAATCCTGCGGCAACCTCGCGCAATTAGCGTTCGGCGCATCGAGTTTCCCCACCGCCCAGGAGCACCCATGACCGAAGTGCTGATACCACGCGACGACGCCCCCGTTCCGGGTCCGCCCGCCGCCGATTACGATCCGCGGCTCACCAACGACGACCTGGCACCGCTGAAGAACCAGCGCTGGGGCTCGTACAACATCTTCGCGTTCTGGATGTCCGACGTACACAGCGTCGGCGGCTACGTCACGGCCGGGAGCTTGTTCGCATTGGGCCTGGCGAGCTGGCAGGTCCTCGTCGCCCTCCTGGCGGGCATCACCATCGTCTACTTCTTCTGCAACCTCGTGGCCAAACCGAGCCAGGTCACCGGTGTTCCCTATCCGGTGATCTGCCGCAGTGTCTTCGGCGTGCTGGGTGCGAACATCCCCGCCATCATCCGCGGACTGATCGCGGTGGCGTGGTACGGGATTCAGACTTTTCTCGCCTCGGCCGCACTCGACGTGGTGCTCATCAAACTGTTTCCCTCGCTCGCCCCGTACGCCGTGGTCGCCGACTACGGGTTCGCCGGGCTGTCCGCTCTCGGCTGGGTCAGCTTCCTCACCCTGTGGGTGCTGCAGGCATGCGTGTTCTGGCGCGGCATGGAGTCCATCCGGCGTTTCATCGACTTCTGTGGGCCCGCCGTGTACGTCGTGATGTTCCTGCTGTGCGGATACCTGATCTCGAAGGCCGGCTGGAGTGCGATCGACCTGACGCTGGGCGATGTCACGCACACCGGCTGGTCGTCGGTGCCGGTCATGCTCGGCGCAATCGCCCTGGTGGTCTCGTACTTCTCCGGCCCCATGCTGAACTTCGGAGACTTCTCCCGGTACGGCAAGTCGTTCGGCGCCGTCAAGAAGGGCAACTTCCTCGGTCTCCCCCTCAACTTCCTGGTCTTCTCGCTGCTCGTGGTGATCACCGCGTCGCTGACGCTCCCGGTCTACGGCGAACTGATCACCGACCCGGTCGAAACCGTCGCCCGTATCGACTCCGCCTTCGCTATCGTCCTCGGAGCACTCACCTTCGCGATCGCCACGATCGGCATCAACATCGTCGCGAACTTCATCTCGCCGGCGTTCGACTTCTCGAATGTCAGCCCGCAGAAGATCAGCTGGCGGGCGGGCGGCATGATCGCCGCGGTCGGTTCGATCCTCATCACCCCGTGGAATCTGTACAACAACCCGGAGGTCATCCACTACACCCTGGAAACCCTCGGTGCGTTCATCGGCCCGTTGTTCGGCATTCTCATCGCCGACTACTACCTGGTCCGCAAGCAGAAGGTGATCGTCGACGATCTGTTCACGATGTCCGAGAAGGGGGCCTACTGGTACAGCAAGGGCTACAACCCCGCTGCAGTCGTTGCCACCGTCGTCGGTGCGGCTGTCGCGATGACCCCGGTGCTGTTCAACAACGCCCCCGGCATGAGCGCCGCTGCGCAGTACAGCTGGTTCATCGGGTGCGGGCTCGGCTTCGTCGTCTACCACCTGCTCGCGACCCGCACCCGGTGGGCAGTCCGCATCCCCGAGACCGCCCCCGCGCAGGAAGCCGTCTGATCGCATGTTCCTCAAGGTCGTCAACCCGAACACCACGTGGGCGATGACCGCCAAGATCGAGGCGTGTGCCCGGGCCGTCGCAGGCCCGGGCACACGCCTCGAGGCGGTCAGCCCGGAGATGGGACCGCCGTCGATCGAAAGCCACTACGACGAAGCACTAGCCGTCCCTGGTCTGCTGGCGGAGATCGAGAAGGGAGAGCGCGACGGTGTCGACGGTTACGTGATCGCCTGCTTCGGCGACCCCGGTCTCGATGCGGCGCGGGAGATCGCGGCCGGACCGGTCGTGGGGATCGCCGAGGCCGCCATGCACACCGCGACCCTTCTGGGCCGGAGCTTCTCGGTCGTCACGACACTGGGCCGCACGACCGGGCGGGCCCGGGACCTCGCCGACCGGTACGGGATGCGCGACTCGTGCCGGGGTGTACACGCGTGTGAAGTCCCCGTGCTGGCGCTCGACACCGACCCGGACGCTCGCAAGATCGTCACGGAAGCCTGTCTCGACGCGTTGTGCGCAGACGGATCCGACGTCGTGGTACTCGGCTGCGCGGGGATGGCCGACCTGTGCGCCCAAATCTCTGCCGACCTCGGCGTCCCCGTCGTCGACGGTGTCACCGCGGCAACGCTGACGGTGCAGTCGCTGGTCACCATGGGACTCGTCACCGGAGGGAAGCGCGGCGAGTTCGCGCCTCCGCCTCCGAAACGTTATTCCGGAATGCTGCAGAGCTTCACAACATTCCGGTGAGGCACCGCGACCCGTCGTGAAGGAATGTCAGCTGGTCGTACTCCGCCGGGGACACGCGCAGCGGTGACCCCTGCAAGCAGAGCCCCCCGACCACCTCGGCATCGTGGTTGCGGATCGGCACGGCCAGCGCCGATCGTCCCACGCGGCATTCCTGATTCTCGAACGCGTGACCGACGAGCCGGGTCCTGGACAGCTCCGATTCGAGAACGTCCGGGTCGCAGACGGTGTACTCGGTCAGTTTGCGGAGTTCGAGACCCACGCTCATCCCGGGATTGTGGGCGAGCATCACCTTTCCGAGCGCGTTCGAGTGAAGGTTCTTGGCCAGCAGCGCGATACCGACGATCTCGTGGTCGGGGTCCTGATCGACGAACCGCAGCCTGCCACCGGCGAACGAGGCCACGTGCAACCCGAAACGGGTGTGCGAGCGCAACTCCTCGACCGTCTCGTGCAGTGTGGGTGAGGTGTCCGTCTCCACCGCGGCACGGGACAGTTCGGCGGTGCGCCGCCCGAGAGCGAAGCCCGACAGGTCGGGTACGCGCACCAGGAAACCTTCGGCAACAAGCAGATTGAGCATCCGGTAGGCGGTCGTGGGGGCAACATCGGCAAAGTGGGCGATTTCCTTCGCTGTGGCACCCGGTCCGAGATGCGCCACGGCCTCGAGCATTCCCAGTGCTTTCTGTACAGCCTTGGGCTGCTGCCCACCGAACCCCACTGCGGCGTCGGACTGGGTGGTCATCGCCGGTCTCCCGGCAGCGAATGAGCCGAAACGAGTTGCGGTCGTCCGTCGTCGTCGAGTACCAATTCGCCTGCGCCGGGCAGCAGGTCGGTGGTTTCCGGGCTGTCGAAGGCGCCCATCGTCGCCAGCGACTCCGGCCGGAGCCGCTTCAGCACGGCCGCCCACACCACGCCGGCCAGTCCGACGACGAGCACGGCGGTCGGTATCCCCCACTGCCCGTCGCTGATCCCGGAGAGCGTGAGATATCCGAGCAGTCCGGCGCCCACGCAGGCGATACCCACTGCGACCACGGTGGTCGTGCGGGCATCCTCGCCGATACGTCGCAGGAACCTCAGACACGAGACGGCGAGCAACGTGTAGGCACCGACCACGGCGACCTCCACGAAACCGTCGAACACCACCGAGTCGCCGAGGAAGATCAGCAGGTATGTCCAGGCGCCGATCACCGCTGCGAGGGTGAAGGCGACCACAGCGACATACGGTGTGCGGAATCGTGGATGGACACGCGACAGGCGTCGCGGAACGGTTCCCTCGATACCCATCGCCAGCAACAATCGCGAACCCGCCTGTGCGCATCCCAGCGCCGAGGCGAACCAGGAGAAGGTCACCCCGACCTTGACCGCCACCACCATCGCCGTGCTCGCTCCCGAGGCGGTGCCGTCGAAGTACGCGGCCACGACCACATCCGCGTGCCCGGTCAGTGCTGCCCAACCGGCGAACACGAAGACCGCGCCGCACAGGATCGGGGTGACGAGCACCGCACGGGTCACGGTGATCAGGGGGCGCCGGGCCTCGGCTCCGAAGAACGCCGCACTCTCGAACCCCGCCATTCCGAACACCACGATCAGCGCCAGGAAGGGCAACGTCTGGGCGGCACCGGGTGCGACCGACGGGGTCGGGGCACCGGGATCGGTGACCATCAGGACGCAGATGAGGACCAGGGAACACAGTTCCACGACGAGGATCGCCCGCGTCGCGAGGCGGACACCGCGCACTGCGATGAGCGCGACGACGCTCGCCACGAGCGTTACCTCCACCAGCAGCGGTAGGGTGCCGGATACGGAAATGTCCAGGGCGGTGGCGATTCCCAGCAAGCTCACGGCGGAGTTGGCCAGAACGGACACTGCGATGCCGAGATAACCGAGCAGCAGAGCCGCACCCATCGTGAGGGTGGCGCGTCGGGGAAGACCGTGGAAGGCGAAGCTGTACAACGACCCCGCAGCGGCGAGACGGCGGGTGAACTGGGAGATACAGAAGGCCACCGCAACGACCACCGCGGTGGTGCCGAGGATCGCGGCCAGCCCCGCAACTCCAGGATCGGCGGAAATGATCCACGACGCGATGAAGATCATTCCCGTCGCGGGGGCCACCGTCGACAGGGACTGACCGATCAGGTCGATCTGCGAGAGTTGACGTCGGTTCAGCGCCCGCAGGGGAGAAAACACCGGTGTGACGGCCGGTGCCGTATTCCGGGATCGCGCGATCGCCGCTCCCAGCGCACCACCGATCCGTGACCCACCACCGCCACGCCTGCCGCTCGCCACGGGCACTCCGATCGTCCGTCGGCCCGTCTTCGGACCCGGGCCACCAGCGGAAACAGTAGAACTCCCGTGTTTCCACTTGGTTTCTTCGCCTCATTTGTCTCATTCTTTTCAGAAGTGTGGCGCACGTGACGGTCGTGTGAATCCAAGTGGAAATCGGGGAAGCCCCCGCCACCTGCCACAACGCCGCCTTCCTGCCCTCCGCCGCGATCCGCGTCACACCCCGCCCCGGGTGACCAGCACGAACAGGTCCGGAACGTTGCAGGACACCTTTCCACTCGGCGACCGCACAGTGTTTTCCTGCGCGAAGCAGAAGTGCCGCATCTGCTCATCAGGATTGGCCCGACGACAGAGAGGGCGTGATCCATGTTGTGGGCGATGGTCGCATCGATACTCGGTGGGACGCTCCTGCTCGCGGGCATTCCGAAGCTCCGCGACCGGGACGGGCTGCTGACCGTGGTGAAGGGGTACCGGCTGCTGCCGGACCGGATGGAACGCGTGGTCGCCGGCGCACTGCCGCCGGTCGAGGTTCTCGTGGGAACCGCGTTGATCCTGGGGGTGGCGGGCAGATGGGCGGCTGCGGGCGCCGCGCTGCTGTTCACCGCCTTCGCGTTCGGACTGACCGTGAACCTGGCCCGCGGCCGGCGTGACCTCGACTGCGGGTGCTTCGCGTTCTCCGCGCACGAGGTGCCACGCATCGGCTGGTTCCACGCGGGACGCGCGGCATCGTTCGCTGTCGCCGCACTCGTCCTGGCGGTCACCCACCCGTCCGGGATCGCTCCGCTCGAACAGCTCATCGGAGCCTCGGCCGGATTGCTGACCGTGCTGGCCGTCGTCGCGGTCGTGCAGATCCGATCGGTCGTCCACTTCGGCCGTCGCCCCGTCGACGACTATCTGACTTCCGCCTCGATCAGATTGCGCGCAGTGAGCACCGAGTCGAAGTACGGCTCGTAACCCCCTCTCCGCCGAACCTTTTGCACAGATTGGACTGATTTCGATGACAACTTTTCTTCTGGTAGCCGTCGTGGTGCTCACCGTCGCGGTCGCACTGCTGTTCCTCATGACCCTGGCACTGGCCCGGGAGATCGGTCGCGTCCAGGTGCGCCTCGGGCCGCTGGGTGCGCGGATGATGGACACCGGCCCGAAGGTCGAGCAGGCCGGCCCGTCGTTCGCCGGACTGGTCGATCACGTCGGACGGTCGGTGCGCGTCGGCGGTCACCGCGACAAGGCGCAGCTGCTCATGTTCACCGCTCCCAGCTGCAGCACCTGCAAGAGCCTGCTTCCGGGTCTGCGTGCGATGGCCCGCGCGGAAACCGATCTCGACGTCGTCATCGTGTCCGACGGCACCCCGGAGGAGCACCGGGAGTTCCTGGCCGGCAGCAACATCGGCGACGAACTGAGCTACATCGACGCTCGCGACGTCGGAATCGCCTACCAGGTGGGCACCACACCGTACGGCGTGATCCTCGACGAGCACGGCAAGATCCGCGGTAAGGGCCTGTGCAACCACATGGCCCAGGTCGAGAGTCTGCTCAACGCTCTCGAGTCCGGCACTCCGTCCCTCCAGCACCTGCATGCGCAGGCGAAGTCTGCCTGACCCGTCCCGAGAGAGAGAAGGAGCCCAGCCATGGAAGAACACAACATGACCGAGAACCGATATCCGGTCGATGAGGAAACCGTCCGCGAACAAGCGGACTGGATGGCAGGCAAAGGCGGATCCTTCGTCAGCCGCACAGGACGCAAACTGTCCGAAAGTACCTCGCGCCGTTCGATGCTCAGCAAGATCGGCCGATGGACGATGGGCGTGTCCGGTGTCGCGCTGATCAGTTCGCTGCCGGTCACCCGCAGTGCGATGGCGCAGGAACTGCCGCCGGAGCCTGCGGCACCCGAGGTGCCGGACCCCCAGTTCATCACGTTCGACGGCAAAGATCCGGCCGAGTGCGAGTACTGGCGCTGGTGCAACATGGACGGCACCTCGTGTGCGGCCTGCAACGGCGGCGGCGTGACGACATGTGCTCCCGGCAGCCGTCCGGGCGCCGAGTTCTGGGTGGGATGCTGCACCAACCCGGACACCGGAAAGACCTACCTGATCGCCTATTACGACTGCTGTGGCGCACCGTCGTGCTCCAACGCTTTCTGCGGCGAACCCGACATGCAGGCCATCATGTACAACCCCGTCTCCGGCAGCTACGACCAGGAGATCATCTGGTGCGTCTCGGACGAGTCCCAGGCGTACACCTGCACGATGGCGCCCATCATCGGCGAGGACTGCCAGACCCGCCCCGCAGCTCGTCCGAAGGTCGGTGCCGGAGCATGACATCTCGATCCAGCAAGCGCATTCCCCGTACCGCCGCGATCGCCGTTCCGCTCGCCGCCGCGATCGTTCTCACCGGATGCAGTTCGAACGACGACGAGAGTCCGGCCGCCGGCGAGGTCACCTATCCGACCGTGCCATTCACGACTCCCGGTGAAGGCATCGGTCTCGGTAGCGAGGACCAGGAGATCGGTTCGACGTTCCCCGAGCCGGTGCACGTGGCCGAAATCGAGCCGATCAAGTCGACCGACCTGCTCGCCGTCGGTCCCGGCGGTCTCGAGATCGGCGTCAATGCGCTCGATCCCGTAACAGGCGTCGCGGGAACCCGTTTCGTCGTGGGTCCGGGCATCTGGGATCCGGTGATCCACGGTTTCGTCGGCGAGACACCCAGCGATCCCGCCGTTCTCGCGGCCGAGGTGTGGCGTCCCCGCGGGTCGCGCGGTGCCGCCGACTTCACCGTCAGCACGTACTCGGGCAACCTGCTCGAGCCCTCGGAGGTCGTCCTCCCCGATTACGCGCGTGTCCACTCACGGCAAGGCTCCAATGCGGTGACCTCGGACGGCAAGTACTTCGTGAGCTGGGACGACGGTCTGTACGGCGTGCGGGTCGTGGACCTCGAGGCGAAGAAGGAGAGCGGCGCACTGCAGATCATCGGCTGCGGGCCGTTCACCTGGCTGGTCGGGCACGAGCTCTACAGCGTCTGCGAGGACACCCGGGAGTTGATCCAGATCTCGATCGACGACGCGGGTATTCCCACCGAAACCGCGCGGGCCAAGGTCCTCCCCGACGACTTCGTCAGCAATCGCAAGGTCACCTGGGCCGCCGAGGCTCAGAAGGCTCTCCTGGTCGGCGCGAACGGCGATGTGTACGTCTTCGACTTCTCGAACGGTCTCCCGTCGGGTGACGTCACACCGATCGGGAATGCGGGACAGGATTCGGGCCGGTTCTCCGGCAACGCCATCAACAACCCGGGCACCCGGATCGCAATCGAATACACCGACTCGGTAGTCCACCCCCACTCCGCCCGTGGCGGCGACGTGGTGAAGATCGAACTCTACGACGCAGCCACGTTCGCGCCCGTGAAGACCCTCGATCTGGCGGCGCTCGGGCTCACCGGCATCTCGAGCATGGCCTTCTCGGTCGACGGCAAGACGCTGTACGTGGTGGGATCCGGCCCGGAGGTGGACGGTGAATCCGCGCAGACGATCGTGGGGATCGCCGCCGAGACCGGCGAACAGGTCAGTTCGGTGGAGGTCACGGGAACCGTCGAAGACGTCGGGACACTCCTGACACCTCAGGTGCTCGAATGACCCGGTCAGGACCCATCCTCGATCGGCGGGGTTTCCTCCGCATCGGCTCCTTCGGAGCCGGTGCGGTGGGCCTCGGGGTGCTCGGCCTCGGTGCCGCCTCGTGTAGCTCGGAGCAGGCGGAGCCGGCAGCAGCCCTCGACTACATCGCTCCCACCGACCCCGAGATCGCGGCGGCGGAAGCAGCTCGAGGATGGAACGGGCGCGAGGTCCCTGTCGCACTGACGGCGGCGGTGGCCACCGTGGACCTCGGTGGGCGTCTCGTCGACACGTGGTCGTACGGCGGTCGCGCGGTGGCACCCGAACTGCGGGCGAGCGTGCGAGACAAGATGCTCGTGTCGGTGCGCAACGACCTGCCCACGGACACGACTCTGCATTGGCACGGCATCCGTATTCGCAACGACATGGACGGTGCCGCTCCGGTTACCCAGGACCCGATCGGGACCGGGGGCGACTTCCTGTACGACTTCGTCGTCCCGGACCCGGGCACCCACTGGTACCACTCGCACAGCGGCCTGCAAGCAGATCGTGGCCTGTTCGGTGCGCTGGTGATCGAGGATCCGGACGACACGTCCGGCGCCGATGTCGACGCGGTACTCGTTCTCGACGACTGGGTCGACGGACTCGGCACCACTCCCGAGGCCGTGCTGTCCGCGCTCAATCCCGCGATCTCCGGCGGTCACGGCGGTCACGGGGGCCACGGGGGTGGCGCTGCGGTGGAACACACCGCCGACGAGAGTTCTGCCGCACTGGCACTGGTCTCCGGGGGCCACGGTTCGTCCGATCCGTTGGGCGGCATGACCCAGCACATCGGGTACCCGCTGCACCTGATCAACGGGCGACCGCCGAACGACCCCGAGGTCGTGACAGCGGCACCGGGAAGCCGGGTTCGGCTGCGGATCGTCAACGCTGCCGCCGAGACGCCGTACCGGTTCGCGGTGGCGGGCCACGAACTGACCGTGATCGCTGCCGACGGCTTCGACGTCACGCCCACCACCACCGACACCCTGATCATCGGGATGGCGCAGCGGTACGACGTGCTCGTCACGCTGAAGTCCGGTGCGTGGCCGATCGTCGCGAAAGTCGAGGGCCGGGACGGGTATGCGTCGTCGGTACTGCGCTCGAACGACGCCGCGCCGCTGCCGAACCCCGACATCGGGGGTTCGATCGCAGAACTCGGCGGACGTCTGCTTCCCGAGAGCGCACTGCGGCCGGCCGATTCGGTCCGCCTGGAATCTCGTTCGCCCGACAGGGATTACCGGGTGGAGCTGATCCAGGCCGGGGACCGCTACGTATGGGGTATGGCCGGGCCGGACGCCGGAAAACTGGTGATGCGCGAAGGCGAACGGATCCGCATCACGATGGCGAACAACAGCACGATGTGGCACCCGATGCACACGCACGGACACACCTTCGCGGTGCCGGAGTACGGAGGACTCCGGCGCGACACCGTCAACGTGCTCCCCGGCACCGAACTCGCCATCGAGTTCGATGCCGACAATCCTGGCGAGTGGATGTTCCACTGCCACAATGCCTATCACTTCGAGGCAGGGATGACCGCGAACCTGCGGTACATCCGATGAGAGGACAGCTGTGAAGAAACTGACAACCCTTGCCGTGGCACTGGTCGCCTCCGCCGCGCTGACCGCGTGCGGTTCGTCCGACACTTCGGACGAACCTGCCGTGGTCATCGATGTGGCGAACATGGCCTATTCGCCCGCCTCGGTCACGATCGAGGCCGGGCAGACCGTGCAGTGGCGCTTCGACGACAACGGCCTGCCCCACGACGTCGCGGGTGACGGTCCGCTCGAAGGCATTCTGCAGAGCGAACTGCTCACCGAGGGCACGTACGAGTACACCTTCGACGATCCGGGCACCTACACGTACCACTGCACGCCGCACAAGTCGATGGTCGGCACCGTCATCGTCCAGTAGTGCGGCAGCCGGTAATGCTGCACCACAACCGAATCGGACGCTGGGCGATCACCGCCGGGATCGCCGCAGTGCCCCTGACAGGATGCGCCGTCGCAGACACTCCCGACGCGGTGATCGAGATCAGCAATGTGCAGTTCAGTCCGATGGACGCCACGGTCGGAGTCGGCGACACCGTCGAATGGCGGTTCGACGACGGCGGCCTCCTCCACCACGTGGAGTCGCCCGGCGAGTTCGACAGCGGGATCACCGGCGACGGCACCTATTCGTACACGTTCGACCGTCCCGGCACCTACACCTATACCTGCTCGATCCACCCGTACATGACCGGAACGGTCACCGTCCGCCGAGAAACGAGCGGGACTTTCGTACACAGCAACGACTCTGGAGGTTTCCGATGACCACCGTCCTCACCCACGAACCGATCTCCACCGATCTCCCCGATATCCGCCCGACGCTCGCGGGCGCCGTATCCACCACTGCGCGGCTCGGCCTGGCCGCCGGTGCCGCAGTGGCCGGCGCCGGTGCCGCGACGCTCGCGGCACCGACGGCGGCGACGGCTCTGACCGCCGCAGTCGTCGGCGCCGGGCTCGTCACCTCGCTCGCGGCGAACTGGTCCACCTGCGGAATGTCCGTGGCCGGTGTCGTCGCGGCCCCGAAACAGCCCGGCCGCAAAGGAGCATCGACCCCGCTCCGACGACTGGGCTGGCACGCGCTCGGATCGGTAAGCACCGGTGCCGTCACCGGCGCCGTCCTCGGTGCACTCGGTTCGGTCACGGCGGCGAACCTGTCCCCGTTGTGGTTGCTGTTCGGATGGGCCGTGTTCGCGCTGGCCTACGGCTTGCACGAGATCGGCGTCGTGTCGATGCCTGCTCCGATGCGACGGCAGCAGTTGCCCCGGCACCTGCGGCGGACCATGTCTCCGTGGAAGGTGTCGCTGCTGTTCGGCGCGATCATCGGCCCCGGATTCCTGATCTTCATCCGGTCCAGCGCGTACTACCTGCTCGTGCTCGGTGTGCTCGCCGTCGGGTCGCCCGCCCTCGGCGCCGCGATGTTCACCGTCGTGTCCCTCGGCCGGTGCATGCCGAGTGTCGCAGCGATCGCGCACACCCGTCGCGGTGGCTCGATGCCGGGCTTCCTGTCGGTGATGTGTGTCGTCGACCGCCGCGTGCAGGCCGTGACGGGTGCCGCCCTGGTGGGCCTCGCCGCGTTCGCCGCGATCTCGCTGATCTGACGCGGGCATACCGACGCAGGTGCCCCGGATCTTCACGGATCCGGGGCACCTGCGTCGAACCTGTTCTCAGAGACCGAACTGCACACCCGTGACGCGCTCGGACAGCTCCCACAGCCGGCGTGCCGCCTCGGGATCGCGAGCCCGCGCGGAGCAGCCCGCGGTGTGCGGCGACCCGTAGAGTTCGAGAAAACCGTCGGGACCGATGTAGCCGCCCCGCAGTCCCGGCTCGGTGGCGGCGTAGAGCACGGATTCGGCGCCCTGCTCCGGGGTGCGCTGCAGAATCTTCTTGCCGAACCCGAAGAGCCGGTCGAACCAGGTGCCGGTGTGGCTCCCGACCTCGGTGGCCGCATATCCCGGATGTGCGGCGAGCGACCTGACCGTTGATCCGCTCGCGTCGAGTCGCCGAGCCAGTTCGAAACTGAACATCAGGTTTGCGAGCTTCGACTGGGCGTACGCGGCAGCGCGGTGGTACCGCCGCTGCTCCCAGTTCGGATCGTCCAGGTCGACGCGCCCGAGGCGATGCGCGGCGCTGGAGACGGTCACCACCCGATCCGTGACCATGTCCAGCAACAGTCCCGTCAACGCGAAGTGCCCGAAGTAGTTGGTGCCCATCTGCATCTCGAATCCGTCGGCGGTCCGCTGCAGCGGTACGGCCATCACACCGGCGTTGTTGATGAGCACGTCGATCGTCTCGTGGGTGTCCCGCAAGCCGCACGCGAACTTGCGCACCGAGGCCAGTTCGGACAGGTCCAATCGGTGCACCGACGCCCTCGGGCCTATCGTCTCGGCGACGCGCGCACCTTTGTCCACGTTGCGGCACGCCAGGACGACGTTGGCGCCGGCAGCACCGAGCGCTATGGCCGTCGCCTCCCCCACGCCGCCGGTCGGACCGGTCACCACGAAGGTCCGGCCCACCTGCGACGTGGACGCGTCAGGCGCCAATCGAGTTCTTCATCATCGGAAGCATCGCCCACAGTTCGTCCTGCCAGTAGCCCCACGAGTGGGTGCCGGCGATCGGGAACGAGAAGTGGGCGGTGTCGATTCCGAGCGTGGCGAGCCGTATCTGGAATGCGCGGTTCTGGACACGGGCAATGGACTCGAGACCCATCGCATTCGCCGTGTTGAACACACCGATCGCCGAGTCGGGGCGGTCGTGCTGTCCGGGAAGACCGGTCGACGCGGAGATCCACATCGGCAGTCCCCGCAGCATGGGAGCGGCGACGAAGGGATCGTGCCGGAGCCACGCCGGATCCCACGGCGGGCCCCACATCGCGTCGGAGTTGTAGCCGCCGGCGTCGAGCATCGCCAACCGGATGGCTTCCCGCATGCCGGGTGCCGACAGGTTGAGGTATCCGGACATCGACCCGGCGAACGTGAACTGGTCGCGGTGATGAGCCGCGAGGATCAGTGCCGCGTTGCCGCCCATCGACAACCCGACCACGGCGTTGCTGCCGCGACTGATCCCGTAGACGGCGGCGAGATGGTCGGGAAGATTCCGGGTCAGGAACGATTCCCACTTGTACGTGTAGGGCTGCGCGTTGAAGTTGCTCGGGGCGTACCAGTCCGCGTAGAAACTCGACTGACCACCGACCGGCATGATCACGTTGACGCCGTGGTCCGAGAGCCACGCGGCGTTGGTCTCGTGTTCCCACCCGCTGACGTTGTCGGTCGCACGCAACCCGTCGAGTAGGTAGACCGCCTTGTTGCTGCCGTTGTTCGCGCGCCAGATGCGAACCTTGATCTGGCCGACGCCACCGGGCGCTGCGACCCAGTCCTCGTGGAATCGCGAATACGGGTCGGCGGATGCGGTGCCCGCACTCACCCCCGTGAACACGAGCGTCAGCGGAAGAACCACGGCCACGAGCAGGCGGACGAGAGCGCGCCGACTCGGTCGCCGACTCATAGTTCCGGACGAGTTCTTCACACCAAGATCCCCCTTGCACATGTGTAACATTCGTCACTTCCGACCCAGGCTATGTGGGTGCGGATACCCGTTGAAGGCTTACACACAATCGTTATCCTGCAAAGCCCAACCGTTATCCCGCGGAGCCCCAGAAGGCCCGGAAACACGCCCCGCTACCGTGGGAGTCGTGCCCGACGCTCCGCTCCCCATCCGCGACGGTCTGAACCCGTCACGACTCCGTCTACCGGAAAACAGCAGGTGGGGCACGGTAGCCGAGTATCTCCTCGAGCGCTTCCCGGATGACGCCCGTCGAATCCGGGAGAAAATCCGAGACGGCGAAGTCGTCGGTGGAGACGGAACCGTGATTACCTTCGGCACGCCCTACCGCGAGCGTTCGTTCGTGTATCTCTACCGTGATCCTCCGGTGGAATCACGCGTGCCCTTCGACATCGACATCCTGTATCGCGACGACACTCTCCTCGTCGTCGACAAGCCCCACTTCCTGGCGACGACACCCCGCGGATCCTGGGTGGCCGAAACCGCTCTGGTGCGACTGCGCCGGGAACTCGATCTGCCGGAACTCTCGCCGGTCCACCGGCTCGACCGGCTGACCGCCGGTGTCCTCGTCTTCACCGTCCGTCGCGAGGCTCGTCGCGCCTACCAGATGATGTTCGAACAACGCCTCGTCGAGAAGGAATACGAGGCGATCGCACCCCGCGCCGACGACCTCGTCTTTCCCCGCGAGGTGAGCAGCCGCATCGTCAAGGAGAGGGGCTCGCTGCAGGCACGGGAGGTGCCGGGGCCGGTCAACGCGGTGACGCGGATCGACCTTCTCGACACGGACGGTGACATCGCCCGGTACCGCCTGCGTCCCCGGACCGGAAAGACGCATCAGCTTCGGGTCCACATGAGTTCGTCGGGCATCCCGATTCTCGGCGACAATCTGTATCCGGATGTGTACGACGTTGCCCCCCGGGACTATTCGAACCCCCTGCAGTTGCTCGCCGCTGCCGTCGAGTTCGACGACCCCGTGACGGGTCGCCGGACCCGCTTCACAAGCCGCAGAAACCTGTCAGCATGGAGGCACCACACACCAGGACCCCGTTGACGGCACGGGTTCACGTCTTGGAGGTTCTCATGGAGATCGGCTCCGTTTCGCGTACCTACGACGGCCGCGTCGCCCTGCGTTTCCAACGGGCCTTCCCCTATTCGCCGGATCGGGTGTGGAGGGTGCTCACCGACCCCGAATGCCTTCGGTGCTGGTTTCCCGCGGCCGTCGAATTCGAACTCGCGCCCGGCATACCCGTCGAGTTCCACCGCGCCGACGAGCGCGCCGGTGGTTCGGGACCGCTTTCGGGGCACACCAGCGACGGCAGCATCCTGGTGGTGCGGCCGGGCCACGTCCTCGAGTACCTCTGGGATTCGGACGTGGTGCATTGGGAGATCGCCCCGGACGGCTCCGGCGGGTGCTGGCTCACCCTCACCCACACAGCCGAGGACGAGGACGACGCGCTCGCGCACGGCGCGGGCTGGCATGCCGGGTTCGAGGTGATAGAAGCTCAGCTCGAGGGCCGGCCCATCGACTGGTCACCCCGGGAACGGGCGGCCGAGCTGGCCGAGCACTACCGCCGGCCGTCGGCCTGACCCGCCGTGACGATGTGGTTCTCCTCCGGCGCGTCGCGTTCCGACACCCTGTCGACAATTTCCGTGGCCCACGATCCGATCGCGTCCCAGTCGCGGAAGTCACCGGCCTTGACGCCCCACATCCGCGCAATCGCACGCTCGCCCGCACCGAGAGTCGACGGGTCGAGCTTGCCCGTCAGCATCCGGTGCCCGCGCGCACCCGTCCGATTCTCGACGGACGACACCCCGTACGAGCTGTTCGCAGCGCGAAGGCCCTTGGTCACGGGAACGGATGAGAAGAGGAAGACGTCTCGATGACGCAACGCGTCCTCGTGCGCACGCACGAACGCCCGAGCCGCCCGGAGCCATCGGAACCGGTACACCGGGCTTCCGAGCACGACGGCGTTGTACCCGTCGAGGCTGCCGACCTGCTCGGGGGGCACCACGTCGACCTGCGCACCGCGGTGCCGCATCGCCGCGGCCAGCGCCGTGGCGATCTCCGCCGTGGAGCCGTGCTTGCTCGCCGCCGCCACCAAAATCCTCATGCCCATCCTCCGCTACTCGCGAGTACGCACCATGATCACGTGCCACATTCTGTTCGGCCAGGGTCGAAGGACCCTTCGCCCGCCCGTTTCGCGTCACATACGCCGACGATTCGGGACATTCCGGACACGGGATGGCAGTGTGGGATTCGGGTACCCACCACAGACCCGAACAGGAGTTCATAGATGCCTCAGCGCCCCACCGTGTCGTCGGCCACCGAAACGGAACGGAAATACACGGCCGGAGGCTCGGCGTCACTGCCCGACCTGACCGGACTTCCGCGCGTGTCCGTCGTCGAGGTGGATACGGTGGAGTTGTCCGCGCAGTATTACGACACCGCCGACCTACGGCTCCTGCAGTCGGCAATCACCCTGCGACGACGTGAGGGCGGAGACGACGCCGGCTGGCACGTCAAGCTCCCCAACGGGGCGGACACCCGGACCGAACTTCACTTTCCCCTGGCCGACGCGGACGGGAAGTCCGCGGACGAGCCCCCTGCCGAATTGATGAATCTTCTCGTCGGAGTGCGGCGCGGACTGCCGGTCTCCCTCGCGGCACTTCTCACGACGACCCGACATCGCCACCGGATTCGCGGGAAGGACGAGACGCTGCTCGCAGAAGTCGTCGAGGACGATGTCGTAGCGGTGCGCGGCGGCGACGACGAAGAAATGCACTGGCAGGAGATCGAGGTCGAAGCGGGCTCTTCGCTGGGCCGCGGCGACCGGTCCACACTGCTCGACGCCATCGAGGAACGTCTCACCGCCGCCGGGATCGTCCGCTCGCCCAGCCCGTCCAAGGTGCACCGCGTTCTGGGCGACCTCCTCCCTGCGGCACCCGAACTCGGCGAGGCCGCCCGCTTCCTGCGCGACTATCTCGCGCGCGAACTCCACGCGCTGGAACTGTCCGACATCGCGGTACGCCGCGACGAGCCCGACGCGATCCACAGCATGCGCAAGGCCTCTCGTCGTATCCGGAGCGCCCTGCAGACCTACGCCGACGATTTCGCTCTCGGCGACGCCCTCGTCGACGAACTCCGGTGGTTCGGCCGCCGGCTCAGCCCGTCGCGCGATCTGGAAGTGCAGTGGAAACGCCTGGCAGGCCAGGTCGACGAGATTCCGGGCGACCGCCACCGCGAAGCAACGAAATCACGTATCGACGAGTACTTTTCGGCCAAGACGGGCGCGGCGCGCACCGCTGCACTCGCGACCCTCGATTCGGAGCGGTATCTCGTGATGCTGCGTTCCCTCGACGACCTCGTCGGCGGGTTGGGGAGCACCCCTCCGGCGCGATCCCGTAAGTCCGCGCTGGACCCGGAGAAACTGACGCGCAGCGTCGCTACGGTGGCGAAGAAGGTCGACAAACGTGTTGCCCGCGTTCGGAAAGCACACGATCCGCACGAACGTGACGAACTGATGCACCGGGCACGCAAGGGCGCCAAGCGGATGCGCTACGCGATCGAGGTGATCGCTCCTCTGCATCCGAAGCGCACCGCCCGGATCCTCGACCGATTCGACGAATTCCAGGACATGCTCGGAGAGTTCCAGGACTCCGTCGTTTCCCGAGAACACCTGTTGGACATCGTCTCCGATCAAGGTCACACCGCCGAGTCCAGCTTCGGCCTGGGAATCCTGTATCGGCTCGAGACCGAGGTGGGCCGGCGCCAGGCAGCCCAACTGGAACCCGCGTGGAAAAGTGCCCTCGGATCGGCCGGGAAGCTCTGGGAATGAGCAGGTCCTCCGACTCTGGCACGGTGCTCGCCGAACCGACATGATGGAGAACAGGCGACTGAGGAGGTAGCCACATGGGCGTCCCCGACACGATGCGGGCATGGCGCGTCGAGTCCCCGGCTCCGATCGAGGCCCGTCCCCTGAAGTCCGTGCGCGTTCCGGTCCCCAGGCCGGGACCCGACGAATTGCTCGTACGTGTCCTCTCGTGCGGGGTGTGCCGAACCGACCTGCACGTCGCGGAAGGAGACCTCCCGGTCCACCGCCCGGGCGTCGTGCCGGGCCACGAGATCGTCGGGGAGATCGTCGGCGGCGACCTGGGAGCCCATCGCCTCGGTGACCGGGTGGGGATTCCGTGGTTGCGGAGCACGTGCGGACGGTGCCGGTATTGCCGCCGCGGAGACGAGAACCTCTGCCCTCGTTCCACATACACCGGATGGGATGCAGACGGTGGTTACGCCGAATACGCCACGGTTCCGCGCGACTACGCTCTCGCACTGCCCGGGGGATACACCGACGCGGAACTCGCGCCGCTGCTGTGCGCGGGGATCATCGGGTACCGGGCCCTGCTGCGTGCGTCCCTTCCGGAAGGCGGTGTGCTCGGTGTCTACGGCTTCGGCGGCAGCGCCCATCTCGCCTCCCAGGTCGCGATCGCACGCGGTGCGCGAGTACACGTGATGACACGTGGCGCAGATGCCGCATCGCTGGCGCTCGAACTCGGCGCGTCCTCCGCGCAGGGCGCCTACGACCCTCCACCCGAGCCCCTGGATTCGGCGATCCTGTTCGCCCCGGTGGGAGATCTGGTACCGCTTGCCCTGTCCGCGTTGGATTCCGGCGGAACACTCGCTATCGCAGGGATCCACCTGAGCGATATCCCGATGCTGAACTATCAGCGGCATCTGTTCAGGGAGAGGCAGATTCGAAGTGTCACCGCCAACACCAGATCGGATGCGCGGGCTTTTCTCGAGTTCGCGGGCGAGCACAGAATGCACGTGACCACGACGCCTTACCCGCTCGAGCACGCCGACCGCGCCTTGGCCGATCTCGCGGCCGGCCGATTCGCCGGAGCTGCGGTCATCGTGGCGTAGCGTAATCCCCGTAGTCGATCACGGCGTGCGGCCGGACACGGCAGCGCCGATCGTCACACAATGAAAACGAACAAGGAGACATCGATGAGCACACCGAGCAACCGAAACGCTGTCGTCGCAGGCGTCGACGGTTCCGATACCGCCGCAGCGGCCGCCCGGTGGGCCGGCGCTCTTGCCGCACGTCTCGAGGCACCGCTGCACCTGGTGCACTCGCTGCCCAGCGAGGGCATCTTCTACAGCGAAGCTGCCGTCCTGATCCAGTCACAGATGGTCGAACAGCTCAAGGCGGACGGTGAGGCGCTCCTCCGGGACATCACCGCGAAGGTTCACGCCGACCAGCCGGATCTCGAGATCAAGAGCTTCATCGGTCCCGGACCCGCCGCCACGTCGCTGCTCGAAGCCGCCGACGACGCACGGATCGTGGTGCTCGGCGCCACCGGCGCCGGTGCCGTCGAGAACTTCCTGCTCGGCTCGACCGTGCTGCGCGTCGCGAACAACGCGCCGTGCCCGGTCGTGGTGTGGCGTGGCGACACCGCCAACCCGCTGCCCGATGCCCGACCCATCGTGGTCGGAGTCGACGGAAGCGAACTGTCGGCTGCCGCAGTCCGTTACGCGTTCCAGGTTGCTTCCTTCCTCGGCGCACCGCTCACGGCCGTGCACTCCTGGATCGGAGACTCCGCCCTCGGGGTGGGCGCCACCGCCGCGCTCGTCGACTGGGATGCTGTCGCCGAATCCGAATCGGCCGTGCTCGCCGAGGCACTGGCAGGCTTGCAGGAGGAGTACCCCGACGTCGAGGTCCAGCGCGTCCTCGACCGCGGCCCCGCGGCACGAGTGCTGCTCCGGCACCTGGGCGACGCCCAGCTCGCCGTCGTCGGCAGCCACGGCCGCGGTCAGTTCCGTGCCGCACTGCTCGGCTCCACCAGCCAGAATCTGCTGCACAAGGCACCGTGCCCCGTGCTCGTCGCACGCAAGATCTGATCCGCTCAGCGACTGATCCGCTCAGCGACGCGGAGCCGGTTCCCGTTCACGGGCGGCTCCGCGTCGCGCCGGCAGGGCGCTCCCGGTCGAGCTCTCACCAGGGAGCGAGTCCGAGTTCCCTCTCGAGCCATGCCTTGTCGACCGCGCTGCTGTCGGTCGTGTCCACCACGAGCGCGGCGGGCCACTCGTCCCGGCGTCGCAGTTGCACGGCAAGCACTGCTGGTGTGGCGTCGGACGGATCGTCGTTCCGTTCCGCGCGGGCACGGATGCGTTGCTCCAGTACCGCCGGGTCGGCACGGCATTCGATCTCCACGACATCGGCGGACGCCGCCGCTGCAACCTCGCGGGCGCGGACCCGCTGCGGCTCCGACAGCCACGTCGCATCCAGGACCGCCGACCGTCCGTGAGCAAGTTCGGACGCGGCCCTCGCCAGCATTTCCTCGTACGTCGCGCGCGTATGCCCGGACGAGTAGAGCCCACTGTCGACGCCGTCGCCGGTGCGGTCCGTCGGGTCGATCCCGGCGAGTTCTTTGCGGATGACATCGCTGCGCAACACGGATGCGTCCAGATACTCACCGATCGTCCGGGAGAGTGTGGACTTCCCCGTGCCCGTCACACCGCCGACCAGCACGAGCCTCACACGCGCGCGCTCGAGGTTGCGTTCGACCTGCTCGACGAAGTTCAGCGCGACCGCGCCGGACGCCTCGTCGCCCTGTTCGTGCCGAAGTGCGGTCACCTTGGCGCGCACCAGCGCGCGATAGGCGACGTAATGGTGCACCAGCGAGCGCGACGGTGCGTCGCCGGAGGCCGCCGCGTAACAGCGGAGCAGGTTCCGAGCGGAGTCGACGGCACCGGATCTCTCGAGATCCATTGCAAGAAAGGCGATGTCGAGAAGACCGTCACCGTAGCGCAGTTCGTCGTCGAATTCGAGGCAGTCGATGATCCGCGGTCCGTCGTCGAGACAGAAGATGTCGTCCGCCAAAAGATCACCGTGACCGTCGACCGCACGCCCCGAGGCGATCCGCTCGGTGAACAGCGGCGCCCTGCCGTCGAGGTAACGGGTCGCGGCGGACCGGATGCGCGCGACCGTCGCCGCGGCCGTACCGCCCACCTTCAACCGTTCGAGATGGTCCAGGCTCAGCGTCCAGAGTTCGCGAAGGAACTCGACCGACGCGCACCGGTCGATTGCCGGGTCCCGGGGCGACGCGGCATGCAGGTCCGCCACCTGCCGCGCGACCGACTCGATGACCTGCTCGACGTCCTCACCGCGCCGGACCAGCATGGCCAACCGCCGGTCGTCGGGCAACCGGACCATCTCGACGAGGTGTTCGCACACCTGCCCGTCGGGTCCGTGGACATCGGCAACACCCAGATAGACGTCCGGTGCCATCCGCCGGTTGAGATCGACCTCGCGGTGGCAGGCACGCTCGCGCGCTGCCCGGGTCCGGTTGTCGAGAAAGCCCAGATCCAGTGGCTTCTTCATCTTGTGCACACGATCGCCGACGAGGAAGAGCACCGACGTGTGCGTCTCCCGCATCGCCGCATATCCGGCACCGCCTGTTTCGGTGAATCCTGCCAAAGCCGATCTCCCGTCCATGGGTACCGCGCCCTGCGCGCCCTCCACATTCTCGTCCCGACCGCCGAACCGTACACCGGTTCGTACCGGCTTTTCTCACGCAGATGCGCCGAGTGAACCCGCCTCGTCGGGGTAGTTTTCACATCGGGGAATCGAACGAACGGGGCGACATGAGGGACGACGAGCAGCGTGGCTCGCACACACCGACACGTCCGACCGTGGTGGTTGCGGCTGCGACCACCCCGATCGAACGAAGGCTCATCACGGAGTGGCTCCACTCCGATCGAGTGCCTGCCGAACACCGCACGGCAGCACGCCCCGAGGCGCTCGACCTCGATTCCCAGATCTTCACGACCGAACTGCTCAGCCGCACCGACGATCCACTCGTGCTGCCGGTGCGGGTGGTCTGGCTTCCCGCCGAGCGCGACGGCGCACGCCGGGCGCGGTTCTCCGATGTCCTCGCACTCACCAACCCCCGCAACCCGAACCGGCTGATCCAGAAATGGCTCGTGGGGAAGGGAGCCGACCGCTACCGGATCGTGGTGGCACAACCGGCGCCCCTGAGCGAACTCCGCGGCGACTTTGCGGCCGAGTACGGCTCCGACGCGGTCGAAGCAGGCAATCTCGCCCGGTACATCATGCGCCGGGCGGTGGTGGCCCTCGAACGAGCCGAGCGCGCCGTGATCGGTGACCGGTACAAGGTGCCGCGACTCGTCGCCGAACAGATCATGGATTCGTCGGCGTTCCGGCAGCGGCTCGACGCCCTCGCGGCCGAGTTGCGCGTGTCTCGCAGCGATGTGGACGCGCGGGCACGCAGTGCTCTCCGTGAACTCGTGGCCGTGCAGTCACGCCTCGTCACCGACCTGTTCACCCAGGCGATGCGGCCGCTGCACACGTCGGCATGGACGGTGCACGCGGACGAATCCGGTTTGCGCTCGCTTCGCGGACTCAACCGGACGCGCCCACTGGTGTTCCTGCCGTCGCACCGGTCGTATGCGGACGCATTAGTGCTCGGCGACATCCTGGCCGCGAACGAGTTCCCCCGCAACCACCTGATGGGTGGCGCGAATCTGACGTTCTGGCCCATCGGCCCGATGGCGCGCCGGACGGGAACTGTATTCATCCGGCGCAGTTTCGGTGACGACGCGGTCTACAAAGCGGCGCTCGAAGAGTACTTCGCGTTCTTGCTCGCCAAACGATTCAACCTCGAGTGGTACTTCGAAGGCGGGCGCACGCGTACCGGCAAGCTTCGGCCACCTCGGTACGGACTGCTCAACTATGTAGCCAACGCGGTGCGCGCGGACCGGGTCGACGACGCGATGCTGGTACCGGTCTCCATCACCTATGAAGCGCTGGCGGAGGTCGCGGGGGTCGCGGCGGAGCAGACCGGAAGCGCGAAGAAGCCCGAGGGGCTGACGTGGCTGTTCCGGTACATGCGCAGCCAGCAGCGCAGCGCCGGCCATGTCTATGTGCGATTCGGCGAGCCGATCTCGATGCGGTCGCGTCTCGCCGCCGGCGGTGACCCCGACGTGGCCGGTGACCTCCCCGCCGACGAGACCGAACGCTCGGACCGCCGCCGGAGGGCGCTGCAGAAAGTGGCGTTCGAGGTAGCGGTCGGGATCAACTGCACCACCCCGGTGACCGTGAACTCGCTCGTGACGCTCGCCCTGCTCGGCGTGCGCGATCGATCGCTCACCCTCGACGAGGTACGCGCGGTGATCGCGCCCGTGCGGGACTACCTCGACCGCCGACGCATCCCTCACGGTGAACTCCGGATGCTCGACATGGAGGGAGGACTCGCCACGGTGCTCGCGGCGTTGACCGACGGCGGTGTGGTGACCACCTACGCCGGCGGTGACGAACCCGTGTATTCGATCCACCGCGACCAGCACCTCGTCGCGGCGTTCTATCGCAACAGCGGCGTGCACTGGTTCGTCAACCGGTCGATCCTGGAACTCGCCGTTCTCTACGCGCACGACAGTCCCGGTGAAGGTGATCCCGTACGCGTCGCGTGGGAGGAAGCCAAGCGTCTCCGCGATCTTCTGAAATTCGAATTCTTCTTTCCCGACCGGGACACCTTCGAAGCGCAGATGCGCGAGGAACTCGAGCTTCTCGTACCGGAATGGGGAGACGCCCTGCCCACCAAGGAAAAGGCGCTCACCGGACTCGTCGAAACCGGGTTCTTCATGTCCCATCGCACGTTGCGCTCGTTCCTCGACGCCCAACTCGTCGTCGCCGAGCGACTCGCGAAGCGAGATCCGTCCGTGGATATCGTGCAGGAGTCGTTCCTCGACGAGTGCGCGGCGGTAGGACGGCAGATGCTGTTGCAGGGCCGTTTGCACGGTTCCGAATCGGTCTCGTCGGAGTTGTTCGCCACGGCGCTGGACTTGGCCCGCAATCGAGGGCTGCTCGAGCGGGACGACTCCGTGGCAGAGAAAAGGCGCACATTCGCGGCCCAACTGCTCGCGGTGGGTGAACGAATCGCGCTCGCCGAGTCACTCGACGTGTCGAACAGGAAGGCGAACCGGTGAACATCGAGACGGCGCTCGAACGGGTGCGTACCGGACCTCGGGGCCCGGAAACTGCGGCGTTCTTCGACTTCGACGGCACCATCGTGCACGGGTTCTCCGGTCTCCACTTCTTCCGGGATCGTCTGCTGTCCGGCAACGTCGGCGCGACCGAACTCGCCGCGACCATGCTCAACGGCCTGCGCGGAACGGAAACCGAAGACGATTTCGAGCGGTTCGCCGGAACCGTCTTCAAGGCCTGGCGCGGCCACACCGAGGACGAGCTGTACGACCTCGGGCAGCGTCTGTTCATGTCCACCATCGCCGGGCACCTCTACCCGGAGGCGTGGCAGCTTGTCGGAGCGCATCAGAACGCCGGCCACACCGTCGTGATCGCGTCCTCCGCGTCCCGCTACCAGATCCAGGCATGCAGCGACGCGCTCGGAATCGAGCACGTCCTGTACACCCCGCTCGAGGTTCGGGACGGCGTTCTCACCGGCCGCGTCGACGGCAGGTCGCTGTGGCGCAGCGGGAAGGCCCAGGCAGCGCGCGCCTTCATGGACGCCCACGGTATCGACAGCGAGACGAGCTACTCCTACTCCAACGGAGGTGAAGACGCGGATTTCCTTGCTGCGACAGCACATCCCACCGCGACGAACCCCGACCGCACACTACATCGCATCGCGCTCGAACGTGGCTGGCCGGTGTTGCGTTTCCGCCCGCGAGGCACTCCGGGGGCGAAGGAATTCGTACGAACCGCCGCGGCGTACGGAGGATTGTTCGGTTCGGTCTGGGCCGGGCTCGGCCTCGGGCTGCTCAACGGAAGCAGGAAGATCGCACTCGACTCCATCCTCAACCTCGGCTCGGAGGTGTCGCTGGCACTCGCCGGTATCGATGTCCGCGTCGTCGGGCAGGCCAACGCGTGGTCCGCACGGCCGGCGGTGTTCCTCTTCAATCACCAGAGTCAGCTCGACCCGCTGGTGCTCGCGAAAGTGCTGCGCCACGACTTCACCGGAGTCGCGAAACAGGAAATGGCGCGCGACCCGTTCTTCGGGCCGCTGCTGCGATTCGGCGGCGTCACGTTCGTCGACCGAAACAACACGGAGCGAGCCCTCGCCGCGCTCGGCCCGGTGGTGGAGACTCTCCGCAACGGAACGTCGTTGGTCATCGCGCCCGAGGGCACCCGCTCGTTGACGCCGGCGATCGGCACGTTCAAAAAGGGTGCCTTCCGCATCGCGATGGCGGCGGGCGTTCCGGTGGTTCCGATCGTGATCCGCAACTCGGGAGAGATGCTGTGGAAGCACTCGACGCTGCTGAGGTCGGGCACCGTCGACGTCGCGGTGCTCGACCCGATCGACGTCGGCGACTGGTCCCCGGACGAACTGGGTGACCGCATCGCAGAGGTCGAAGATCTCTACCGGAACACCCTCGGCCGCTGGCCGGTCGCCCGATGACGGACGACGAGAACCGCGAGGACCACTCCCCCGATGAGTCGGGGAACGGGGACGAGGCAGGGAACGAGAAGGCGGAGAACGAGAACGACGAGGCCGGTGCCGGCCATACCGGGGCACTGACCCCGAACCGGCGCAAGAAGCTCAAGTGGATCGTCGGCGGACTCCTGGTCGTGGTTCTCACCGTCGAGGTGATCTTGATCTGGCCGGAGTTGTCGAGCAGCGTCCGGGATCTGGGTGATCTGAAATGGCTGTGGGTCGCGGCCGCTGTCGTCGCGTCCATGGCCGAGATGTCGAGTTTCGCGCGGGTGCAACGGGCGCTGTTGTCCGCTGCCGGGGTGAAGGTGACGCAGCGGCAATCGTTGTCGGTGGCTCTCGCGGCGAACTCGATGAGCGTGACGCTCCCCGGCGGGCCGGTACTCGGGACCACGTTCACCTACCGCCGGATGCGCGCGTGGGGAGCCCAGCCTGTCGTCGCGACGTGGCAGCTCGTCATGGCCGGGGTATTGCAGGCAACGGGTCTCGGGCTGCTGGGACTTGTCGGAGCCCTGCTGGTCGGGGCGACCAGCAACCCGTTCTCCCTGATCTTCTCCACCGGCGCGCTTCTCCTGATGATCGTGCTGATCCAGTACGCGGCCAGCAACCCCGGCTCGCTCGAATCCATCGGCCTGATCGCGCTACGGGGAATCAACCGGATACGCAAGAAGCCGGAGCAGTCCGGGACCCGCGCGTGGGGGAAGATCGTCGACCAGATCGGTGCCGTACAACTCGATCGGCCCCACGCCGCGCGGGCCTTCGGATGGTCGCTGTTCAACTGGGTGTGCGACGGCGCGTGCCTGATGTTCGCCGCATACGCGGTCGGAGGACACCCCAGCATCGCCGGAATTGCGGTGGCGTACGCGGCGGGCACCGCTGCGAGTCGTGCGATTCCGCTGTTGCCCGCCGGACTGGGCGTGATGGATGCGGTGCTCGTTCCTGCCCTGACCGCCAGCGGGATGAGTGGTGCCGAGGCGCTCTCCGCAGTGGTCGTCTACCGATTGATCAGCTTCGTGCTCGTCGCAGCGGTGGGATGGATCGTGTTCGCGCTCCGCTATCGCGGCACACCGGAAGACGACGCCGAACCACCACCCGACCTGCAACTCTGGCGCGACGACTGACGACGGCGCACTGCGGTCCCCGCGCGCTTTCGGCACGGCCGGGGTGACGGTTACGCGAAACACACAGCACCCGGGGAAGTACGCTGCTCCCGGGCCACGCACCAGTGTGACCCCATTCCGTCGAGTGGAGGGACGTCGTTCGTGGCACAGCAACAGGTCGCCAAGAAACGGGAGGTCTGGTCCGGGCGCTCAGTGTTCATCATGGCCGCGATCGGTTCCGCCGTCGGTCTGGGCAACATCTGGCGTTTCCCGTACATCGCGTACGAGAACGGTGGCGGCGCGTTCCTGATCCCGTATCTGGTCGCTCTCCTCACCGCGGGCCTTCCGCTCCTGTTCGTCGACTACGCGATCGGGCACAAGTTCCGGGGATCGCCGCCGCTGGCCTTCCGCAGGCTCAGCCGCGGCGCCGAGTTCCTCGGCTGGTGGCAGGTGCTGGTGTGCTTCGTGATCGGTGTGTACTACGCCGTCATCATCGCCTGGGCGGCGCGTTACACGTTCTTCTCGCTCAGCGAAGCGTGGGGCGATGACGCGGAAGGGTTCTTCCTCGAAACGTTCCTGCAGGTCGACGGTGATTCCTCGTTCGGGATGAGCTTCGTCCCGGGTGTCGCGTGGCCTCTGCTGGCCGTCTGGATCCTCACGCTCGGTGTTCTCGCGCTCGGCGTGCAGCGCGGTATCGGCAACGCCAACCGGTTCTTCGTCCCGTTGCTGGTGCTCCTGTTCGGTGCGCTCGTCGTGCGGTCGCTCACCCTCGAGGGCGCCACCATCGGCCTCGACGCCTTCTTCACGCCGAACTGGTCCGCGCTGACCGATACGAGCGTCTGGATCGCGGCGTACGCGCAGATCTTCTTCTCGCTCTCCGTCGCGTTCGGCATCATGATCACCTACTCGTCGTACCTGAAGCGCAAGACCAACCTGACCGGTTCGGGCCTGGTCGTCGGCTTCTCGAACTCGAGTTTCGAGGTCCTGGCCGGTATCGGCGTGTTCTCCGCGCTGGGCTTCATGGCCCAGGCACAGGGGGTGGGAGTCGACGAGGTCGTCGCCGGAGGTATCGGACTGGCGTTCATCGCGTTCCCGACCATCGTCTCCGAGATGCCGGGCGGCCCGATCTTCGGCGTTCTCTTCTTCGGATCCCTCGTGTTCGCCGGTTTCACCTCCCTGATCAGCATCATCCAGGTCGCCGTCTCGGCGTTCGAGGACAAGACCGGCCTCGGACGCGTTCCCGCCGTCCTCACGATCGGTGGCGTGTCGGCAATCGTCTCGCTGCTGCTGTTCCCGACCACCACGGGACTCAACACGCTCGACGTCGTCGACCGCTTCGCCAACCAGTTCGGCATCGTGGGTGTCGCCTTCGTGGCGCTCATCGTGATCGCGTGGATTCTGCGGCGCCTGCCCGACCTGCGAGACCATCTCAATTCGGTGTCGTCGTTCAAGGTCGGCCGGGCCTGGCTGGTGTTCACCGGCGGCGTCACACCCGTAGTGCTGGGATACATGCTGTTCAGCGAGATCCGTGATCGGCTGAGCGAGGGCTACGGCGGACTGCCCGACGACCTCGTCCTGGTGTTCGGGTGGGGCGTCCAGGCAGTGGTGATCGTGGCCGCCGTCGCACTCTCGTTCGTCCCGTGGCGCAAGAGCATCGACCTCGGATACGACGCCGGTGGCGAGATTCCCACCTCCGACGTGACCGTCTCGGCCGGCACCACGGATCCCGACAGCACCACCACCGGAGGTACGAAGTGAGCACATCCGCCATCGCCCTCATGATCTTCGCCCTGGTCACGCTCTGGGGCGGTCTCATCCTCAGCATCGTGCACCTGCACAACCATCCCGACGAACCCGAGTGATTCCCGGCAGATAAAGGGACACAGTCGGCCGGCAGCGGGGGCGGCGCTTCGAACAGGAGCGCCGCCCCCGCTGCGTACCCATGAGGTCATGAGCGCCGTCTCGTTCGCGGCGGAGTGCGCGTCGCGCCGGCCGGCAGGTCAGCCGGCGCGCTGCAACCGCTCGAGGCGGTCGAACACCAATGTCACCGCGGTATCGGTGTGCGCGAGCACCTCGCGCGTGCTCTGCCGCCCGGCAGCCCAGCTCACGAGGGTGGACATCCACACGTCGGCGATGATGTGCACCGCGTTGAGAACCTCTTCGGTGACGGCGTCGATTCCGGCAGCGCGGGCGAACAGATCGGTGAGGACATATCCGAGGTGGTCGAGTTCGGGGGCCGACGACGCATCGGCGAACATGGTGGCTCGCACCAGAGCGTCGTACAGGCGCGGATTCTCCTCGAGTTGCGCGACCGATGCCCGGAACACCACCATGATCCGGTCGTGCGGGGTTTCGCCGGGAAGCTCCGCCTCGGCAAAGCGCCGGGCAGCCCCTTCGAACTCGAGCACCAGCGCAACCACCAGCAGATGGTTCTTCGACGGGAAGTAGCGGTACACCGTGCCGAGAGCCACGCCGGAGCGGTCGGCTACCGAACGCATCTGCACGGCCTCGTACCCGCCCTCGGACGCAAGCTCCTTCGCCGACCCGATGATGCGCATGTAGCGGGCTCGCTGAGCGGGCCTCAGATCTGCGCCCGGTGTCGAAAAAGCCCGCTGTCTCGTGTGCGCAACCTCCGTAGTCGGGTCGTCCGCCATCACGTCACCTTCCGTTCATCCCTGTTCGAGGATAGTTCAGGCACCGATGCGGCCTTCACGACCAGCCTTCCGGCGCCTCATCTAGACAGGTGTCCGGAAACCCCTTCCCTCCAGAGGTAGAACGCGTTACATTTTCTTCGTCATCCGACGAGAGGGGCCGCAGTGCGCCACGGAATCACCCTGTTCACCAGCGACCGGGGAATCCGACCCGATGTCGCCGCGACAGCCGCGGAGAGTCGCGGGTTCGACAGCTTCTACGTTCCCGAACACACCCACATCCCGGTGCGGCGCGAATCCGCGCACCCGGGGACCGGCGACGAGACGCTGCCCGACGACCGGTACATGCGCACCCTCGACCCGTGGGTCTCGCTCGGTCTCGCAGCCGCCGTGACCTCCACGATCAGCTTGGGTACGTCCGTCGCCTTACCGCTCGAACACGACCCGATCACCCTGGCGAAGACGATCGCCACGCTCGATCACCTCTCCGGCGGACGAGTGATCCTGGGGGCCGGCTTCGGCTGGAACGCCGAAGAACTCGCAGACCACGGGGTTCCCCCCGGTAAGCGTCGCACCGCCCTGCGGGAGTACCTCGAGGCGATGCAGGCACTGTGGACCCAGGAGGAAGCGTCCTACGACGGCACCTTCGTCTCCTTCGGCCCGAGCTGGGCGTGGCCCAAGCCGGTACAGCAGCCCCGGCCCCCCGTGCTCATCGGCGCGGGCGCGACCGAGCGGAACTTCGCATGGATCGTGCGCTCGGCCGACGGCTGGATCACCACCCCCACCGAGCGAGACACCGTGGACAACGTGCACCGGCTCCACAAGATGTGGGCCGACGCCGGTCGCACCGGGACTCCGACGGTCGTCGCGCTCGCCGGACGCCCCGATACCGAGCAACTGAGCCGGTGGAGCGACGCGGGCGTGAACGAGGTCATCTTCGGACTCCCCGATCGCACGGAGGACGAAGTCGTCGCCTACATCGACCGGCTCGCCGGCAAACTCGACCACTGATCCACCGCACCAGAACGGGACCCACATTGAGCACCGACTTGCATCCCCTCCACGCCGACCGGATCACCACCTGGCACCACGAGGCCGACGTGGTGATCGCCGGATACGGCATCGCCGGAGTGTCCGCGGCCGTCGAGGCCGCGCGCACCGGCGCCGAGGTACTGGTTCTCGAACGCACCGGCGGCTGGGGCGGGGCCGCATCGTTGTCCGGGGGCATCATCTACCTGGGCGGTGGGACGGGTCTCCAGAAAGCGCTCGGGTTCGAGGACACCCCCGAGAACATGAAGACCTTCATGCTCGCAGCGCTCGGACCGGGAGCAGACGAAGCGAAGATCTCCGAATACTGCGAGGGCAGCGTCGAGCACTACGACTGGCTCGTCGACAACGGCGTGGTGTTCAAAGAGAGCTTCTGGGGTGAGCCCGGCTGGGAGATCCCGGGCGACGACGGCCTGATGTACTCCGGCGGCGAGAACGCCGCGCCCTTCAACGACATCGCGACTCCCGCTCCCCGCGGCCACGTCCCCCAGATGGCGGACAAGCGCACCGGCGAGAAGGGCGGCGGATTCATGCTCATGCAACCGCTGTCGCAGGTCGCCGAGAGCCTCGGGGTCCGAGCCGAATACGACGTCCGGGTGCAGCGTCTGATCGTCGACGAGGACGGCCGGGTCGTCGGCATCGCCGCCAAGCAGTACGGCAACGAGGTCTATGTCCGGGCACGTCGCGGCGTCGTCCTCGCGACCGGGAGTTTCGCCTACAACAAAGAGATGATCTCGGCGTATGCGCCCCAACTGGAGGGGCGTCCGGGTGCGGCGATCGAGGAACACGACGGTCGTGCGATCCGGATGGCACAGGCGCTCGGTGCCGACCTCGCCCACATGGATGCCACCGAGGTCGCATTCTTCGGGGATCCCCAGTTGATGGCGCGCGGCATTCTCGTCAACGGCCGCGGGAACCGGTACGTGCCCGAGGACACCTACCCCGGCCGCATCGGGCAGTTGACCCTGCTCAAGAACGACAATCAGGCGTTCCTCGTCATCGACGAGGCCGCATACGAAGAGGGATGTGCCGCAACCAGTTCCACGCCCTTCTTCCGTTTCCGGCCGAAATGGGTCGCCGAGACGGTCGAAGAACTCGAATCCGATATGGGATTGCCGGCGGGAACACTGCAGGCAACCGTCGAGGTCTACAACCGGCACGCGGAGACCGGGACCGATCCCGTCCTCGGCAAGAAGAGCGAATGGTGTGTTCCGATCGGTTCGCCGATCGCCGCGATCGACCTGCGCAACTGCACCGCCGGATTCACTCTCGGTGGCCTGCGCACGACCGTCGACTCCGAGGTTCTCCACGTCTCCGGCGAACCGATCCCCGGCCTGTTCGCGGCGGGCCGTTGCACATCCGGGGTCTGCGCCTGGGGATATGCGAGCGGAACGTCGCTCGGCGACGGCAGTTTCTTCGGTCGACGGGCGGGCGTCTCCGCGGCCAAGGGCTGAACCGGATCCCGCCCGGTCCCGGGCTCAGAACACCACACCGGCATCGCGGCGGACGATCTCGTCCGCACCGTACTCCGCGAGCGCGGCGATCGTCATGGACGGATTGCACGCACCGGTCGAGCCCGGGATCTTCGCCCCGTCCACCACGTACAACCCGCGCTGCCCGAGCACGCGACCTACCTCGTCGCACACCGGACCCATCGGCGCTCCCCCGAGCGGATGGAACGTGTTGACGTCCACCGCATTGATGTCGACCACGAGTGCGGCAGGACCGGCGATACGCCGGATACGCGTTTCGATGGCCCGGGTCAGCTCACGGTCGAATTTCTGATCCCAGTGCAGCACAGCGTCGTCGGTGGCGGCGTCGTACTGCCATCGCCCGAGCCCGCGCACGACCCCCAGCCCGATCACCGATGTGGTGCCGATGTCGGCCGGCCACGGCACCGGTCCGGTCACGATCATCAGCGCGCCGGCGGGATCGGAATAGTCCTTCATCCCGACGCACGCCGGCCCACCCTGGAACTCCCCCGGACTCGACAGCGGCGTGGTCACCGAGAACACGCGGTCGCCGTTGTTGCCCCACCCCGTTCCCACCTCGTCCGGCAGGTCCGGGACGAGGTTCTTCACGTGGGCCTTCATCAGCAACCGGGTCGTGCCGGCCGATCCCGCACCGAGGAATACCGCCTCCGACAGGAGCCTTTTGCGTTCGAGAATCGTTCCGTCGGTGTGGATCCGGTCGACATGCGTGATCCACGTTCCGTTCGGTGCCCCCTCGATGTCGGTGACGCGATGCAGCGGCGCAACCGACACGTTGCCGGTGTTCTCGGCCGCGGCCAGATAGGTCACATCCACCGAGAACTTCCCACCGTTGTTCACGCCGTAGATGACGTCACCGGTCGTGTAGGACGGTTTCAGTTCACCCGTGAGTTCGCGACGCGCGAAATCCCAGTCGATGGACATCGGCACCCGGAACGTGTCGAATCCCTCGCGCGCGGCCCGGTCGAGGAATTCCCGCGACGACCGGTAGCGAGGGTGTGCGAGCAGGTCGTCGGGGATCTCCGCGACGCGCAGCATCCGCGCGACCCGCGGGTAGTACTCCCGGTCGAGGAGGTCGTAGTCGAGGCTCGGCGACACGGACGCCGCGAACCGTGCACCGTCCGGTTGCAGCGTCATCCCGTGGTAGGCGAGCGAACTGCCGCCGACGCCCGCGCCGCACAGGATATCGATTCCGTTGCCGCGCACCCGTTCCATCAGGCCGGTGTACGGCTCCGACGGAATCGGGGGGGCACCGGTCATCACCGGCATCGGTGACAGCCAGGACGCACGCCGGTCGGGCGCGAACATGCGCGGGAACGTTTCCGCATTCGGGCCTGTGGGCCAACGGATCCCACGCTCGAGCACAACCGTCTCCACCCCCGCACGCCCGAGGTGCATCGCGGTGATCGCGCCGCCGAAACCGCTTCCGATCACCACCGCGCGATGGCGTTCCTCGGTGACCTCCGCCCGGGCGCGGGGAACCGCCACCACCGTCAAGGCCACTGCCGCGGCAGCAGCGGTCCCCAGAAAAGTACGACGCGACAGAGCGGTGTCCACATGATCTCCTGAACGAAAGGGGTTCGATCGTGAAGAGCGGAAAGCCTGGCAGAGCCGGAACGTCAGAGAACGGTGAGCGGTAGCGGAATCCCGCGGTCGGCGAACACGAAATCGGTGCCGGAACTGAAGCGCGTGATGGCCACCTCGCCGCATTCCTTCGCGGGCGTGTCCTCACGCACGACACCGACGACGAGGGAGTCCTCGGTTTCCGATTCCACCCGAACGGAGAAGTGTGCGTCCACGCCACGCACGAGCGCATCGAGAGCACCCAGGTGATCGGAGTCGACCAGTGTCGGCCACGCCCCGTCCACGTGCGCCCCACCCCGCCGGTGGATGTGCAAGGTCAGACCGTGCGAGTCGTGCTCGACGGTGCGTTCGACATAGTGGTAGGGCGACAACACGGGATGAACGTCGAGGACGGCCGCGAGTCCTGCGAACGACTGCGGCGTTCCCAGCGCCCGATGGATCCGCTCCGACGCGATGCCCGCAATCCCGGTGAGCTGTTTGCGGGCGAGATCGAGCGCGGACGCTTCGTCGGTGCGCTTGCGCACGCCCATGAGAAATCCCAGCGTGAGCATGTGCTGTTGCAGGCATACCTCTTCGGCGATCCGCACCAGCGCAGATTTCGAGAAGTCCGCGAACCGCAGGTCCGACAGGAGCGGACCCGAATAGTCGTGGTTCCCTTCGCCGTCGCCGTCGATCGGACTCAGCTCGGCGGCCACGGCCGCGGTGCGCCCGAGTGCTTCGGTGTGCGGTTCCATCTTCGGCGGCACGTGCGACGGATCGATGGTGACCGTCCACGCGCAGTGCGGGTGCCGGTCCTCGGGAACCCGCGGCGGCCGGTGGATGGGCCGCACCTGCGCGTACGGATTGGTGGCGAGCGCGGTCGCGTCGAACGTCGGGTCCTCGATGTCGTGGCACATGGCCGTGACGTACGCGTCGCCGAGCGGTTCGACGTCCATGAGTGCGCCACAGTGATCGAGCTGGAACTCGCCGTGGTTGCGGTCGTCGACGCGGTACCGGAAGTCCATGAACTGCGGCGGTGCGCCGATGTCGAGTTGCAGGCCCTTGAAGATGGTGGCGACGTCGTCGCCCTCGTAGTTCAGGGCGCGCTGCATCCGCCGGGTGTACCAGGGCGACGCCGCCTGCCATTCCTCGATCGCGACTTCTGCCATTCCCTCACGGCCGAAGGCCGAGATGAGGTGCGCCATGCCCGAGCGGTCGATGAGTTGTCCGCACAGCAGCAGTTCGGGTACCAGCACGGCCAGGTCGGCGCGCAAGAGCGCCGCAAACGATCCCCCCGTGCGCGCCGGGCTCACCACAGCGGAACCGGAGACTGTCCGACGCGGTACCAGCCGGGCAGCGGAGTCTTCGAGGTGGACCGTTCGATCCGCTTGCTCATCCCGTCCGACAGTTTGTTGTCGGTGATCATCTCGAGGAACAGATGGGAGACGTTGCCGAAGTCGAAGAAGTCGCGCTGCCAGGACCACTGGAAGTTTCCGCCGTAACGGAACCAGCTGCCCCCGATGCCCTGCACCGTGTAGGGCTCACCGTTGTCGCGGGTCTCGTCCGCGGTCTGCTTCCAGAAACCGATGACGTCCCCGGACCGCTCGTCGACGACGAACTGCTGATAGGGGTACTGCCACCCTTCGAGTCCCTCCATCTCCTGTCCGAGCGCGATGTCGCGGATCTCGTCGCGGCCGACCGCCATGAACTCCTGCTTCGGTCCGTAATTCCAGCCGTAGGTCGCGTCCTCGGTATACATGTCCGCCAACGGCTTCCAGTCGCCCTCGGCCTCGGCGCGCTTGTTGGCGTCGGTCCAGCGGGCGATCATCTCGTCGAGCTCGGCACGATCGAACGTAGCCATGGGTCGGTCTCCTGGGTCTCAGTCTTCGACGATGCGAAGTGCTTGGGTCGGGCAGTACTTCACGGCGGCCTCGGTGTCGCTGCGCAACTCCTCGGGCACAGGGTTTCGGAGTATCTCCACCTCGCCGTGTTTTGCGACGGCGAACACGTCGGGCGCCTCCATCGCGCACATGGCATGTCCCTGGCAGAGATCGAGATCTGCTTCGACTCTCACGGCGGACACCTCAGTCCCGGTCACGGCGGCGGTACCGGACCGCGCACGGTTGCGCGAGCTGCACCACCATCTTGGAGTGGTCGTTGCGGTAGGTGTCGGACGGTTGCGCAAGCTCGAATTCGAAGTCGCGCAGCAGAACCGAGAAGATCGCTTTGAGCTGCATGAGCGCGAAAGCCGCGCCGACGCAGCGGTGCCGGCCGGCACCGAACGGAATCCACGTCCACCTGTTGACGATGTCTTCCTGGTTGGGATCGATGTACCGGCCGGGATCGAACGCATCCGGATCGGGAAAGTCCTCGGCGATGCGGTTCGACACCGCGGGCGTCGCACCCACGAGATCTCCCTCCCGGATCTTGTATCCGGCCACTTCGAAGTCGTCACATGCCACGCGGAGCAGCAGAATCAGGGGCGGATGCAACCGCAGGGTCTCCTTGAGGACCGCTTCGAGCACCGGGATCTGGCGGAGCGCGTGGAAACTCACATCGGCACCGTCGGCGTAGAGCGTGTCCAGTTCGTCGGTCACCTGCTCCAGGTACTCGGGATGCCGCAGCAGTTCGATCAGCGCCCACGCGGCCGTGCCCGACGTGGTGTGGTGTCCGGCGAACATCATCGAGATGAAGATGCCGGTGATCTCGTCGGCGCTGAACCGCTCGTGCCCTTCGTCGTCCTTGATCGAGACGAGGACATCGAGCATGTCGCGATCCTCTTTCCCCTTCGGCGGGTTCGCGATACGGCCGGTCATGATGTCCTGCACGAGGGCGACGAGGCCACGTCGTGCTTCGTCACGCCGCCGGAAACTCTCGATGGGTGCATACGGGTCGACGAAAGCGAGAGCGTCGGTACCCTTTTCGAGGTCGTGATAGAGGTGGGCGAAGCGGTCGTCGAGCTGGTCGCGGAACTTCTTGCCGATCAGGCAGGCGGACGAGGTGTAGATCGTCAGCTCGGCGAAGAACTCGAGCAGGTCGATCTCGCCTTCGTCGCCCCAGCCGGCGATCATGTCCTGTACTTCTCGGTCGATGGTCGCCGCGTGGCCCTTCATCTGTTCACCGCGCAGCGCCGAGTTGTGCAGCATCTCCTTGCGCCGCTCGGGACTGGCATCGAACACGACGCCCTCACCGAAGACCGGCTTCATGAACGGATAGGCGGCCTGCTGGTCGAGTTCCTCGTCCGCGGCACGGAAGAAGAACTCGTTCGCTTCGGCTCCGGAGAGCAGCACGACTTTCTTGTCGGCGAGCTGGAAGACGCCCACGTTTCCGCACTCGTCACGAACGCGCCGCATGAGGGCGATCGGGTCGGTCCGCAATTCTTCGAGGTGGCCGTGCTCGTGCTCGCCACCGGACACCCGTGTGGGTTCGACGATCGTGGTCATCAGGAATCCTTCTTCAGTGGGGCCTCGGGCTGAACTTCGATGAGCACGATGTGGGCGCCACGCGGTGCCGAGACGACCGCCACGGCCGCGTCCGCGATGTCCGACGCCCGGAGGAAGTACGGGTGCCGGGCGAGCCCCCATTTGGTCCAGTCGTTCAGCAGCGGTTCGAGGATTTCCGCGGGTGCCGTCATTCCGGCCGCGGTCTGCGTGGGTCCGGGACGCACCACCGACGCGCGCACTCCGGTGCCCTCGAGTTCCATGCGCATCTCCCGCGCGAGCGCTTCGAGACCGGTCTTGGCCGCGACGTAGGCGCCCATCCACGGACGTGCCACGTCGGCGCAGTCGGACCCGATCACGACGAAATCACCGCGCCGGCGTTCGATCATGCCAGGTATCACCCGGTGGGCGAGCCGCTGAGTGCCCATGAGGTGCACGCTGACCTGGAAGGCGAATCGGTCGGGGTCCATCTCGTGGGCAAGCGAGAAATCCATGTCGCCGGCACCGGACACGACGATCTCGGTGGGGCCGAGTGCGTTCTCGGCCGCGGCGACGAACTCGTCCACCGACTCGGTCGAGGACACGTCGAGCCGATGGGCGAAGGCTTCGCCTCCTTCGCCGCGGATCTTCTCCGCGACGGCCTCGCACTCGTCGACGCGGCGAGCACCGAGAGCGACAGGATGCCCGAGTTCGGCGAGGGCGTACGCGGTGGCGGTGCCGATACCGGAGGACGCTCCGGTGACGATCGCGGGGCGCCGAGAGGGGTGGGGTTCGAATCTAGGCATGTCGATCGGTGACCTTCATGGGCAGGGCGGCGAAGCCTCGGACGTTGGTGGAGTGCACACGCTCGCAGCGGTCGAAGTCGACCTCGTAGTCGGCGACCCGGCGCGCGAACTGTCCGAGCGCGATGTTCGCCTCCAGGCGGGCGAGGTGCGCGCCGAGGCAGAAGTGCACGCCCCCTCCGAAACTCGCGATCTTCTGGGAACTGCTCCGGCCGATCCGGAACGTGTCGGCATCGTCGAACACCTCCGAGTCGCGATTGGCGGACCCGATGAGCAGGAGCACCTTGTCACCGGCGCCGATGGTGGAGCCGTGCAGGTCGATGTCCTCTGCGGCGGTGCGCGCGACGAGTTGGCTCGACGTGTCGTACCGCAAAGTCTCCTCGACCCACTCCGGAGCCCGGTCGGGTTCGGACAAAACCCGTCGCACTTCCGTCTTGTTGTGCGCGCCCCAGAACATGGCGTTGCCGAGCAATTTCGTGGTGGTCTCGTTGCCCGCGACCACCATCAGGAACATGAATCCGATGATCTCGTCGTCCGACAACCGGTCGCCGTCGATCTCCGCACCAAGCAGAGCCGAGGTCAGATCGGAGGTTTCCTTCGCGCGGCGCTCGGTGATCATCTGTGCGTAGTAGCCGACGAGATTCAAGGACGCGTCCATGGCGGCGACGGGGACGTCGAGAACGCCCTCCTCGCGGTGCACGACGAGGTCGGCGAGCCTGCGGATCTCGGCGCGATCGGACTTGGGAACGCCCATGAGTTCGGAGATCACGTCCATCGGCAGCTTGCCGGCGACCTCGGAGATCCAGTCGAACTCCCCTGCCCCCAAAGCGGGTTCGAGGTATTCGAGGGTGAGTTCGAGTATCCGGCCTTCGAGATCCGCCACACGGCGCGGCGTGAAGCCCTTCGAGACCAACTGGCGCATCCGCATGTGTCGCGGGTCGTCCATCGCGAGAAAGGACATCACCTTGTGGGCGTTGGGCCCGTAAGCCGACGGATCCAGCGAGACGCCGTTGGCACTCGAGAGCCGGGTGCCGTCACGGAACGCCGCAACCACGTCGGCGTGGCGAGACAACGCCCAAAATTCCAGGTCGGGGTTGTAGTACAGCGGCGCTTCCTCGCGCAGCCGGCGGTAGGTGGGGTACGGGTCCTCGTGGAACGAGTAGTCGTACGGGTTGAAGGTCGGCGGGTCGAGCGATGAGGACTCCAGGGAGGCCTGAATCATGGATCACTCCAGTAAAAGTCGGGCTGAGACTTCCAACCTGTCGGCGAGCTTTTCGTACGTGCCGTAACCCATACCGGCGCGCACGAGGGCACCGGCGTAGAGCAGTTCGAGTGCTTCGAGTTCGTCGGGGTCGGCGCCGGGTCCGAGCGCGGCGGAGAGCCGCTCCCGGATCTCGAGACCGATTCGTGCCCGCAGATGCTCGACGTCCGGATCCTGGCCGAGCAGCGCGCTGGTCACCGCGGCCGCCAGTTCCGGTTCGCCGGCCATCAGCAGCGCGATCCCCCGGAGCACTGCCGACACCCGGTCGGCTCGGTTCCCGTCGGCCTGCCCCGGCGCCGGCTCGACGGCCGCCTCCGTGGCGAGCCGCCGCCAGAACACCTCGGCGACGAGATGCTCTTTCGACGAGAAGTACGTGTAGGCGGTCGCCGGTGCGACACCCGCACGGGAGGCAACCATCCGGACCGTCAGTCCTGCGAATCCCTCTTCGCGCAACACCTCGACCGCGGCCTGCGTGAGGCGCTGCACGGTATCGGCCTGCCTCTCGGTCAGACGGCGGCGAGTCGATTCGAGATTCACATTTCTGGACACGTGTCTGGACATTACTACGGCAGGTCGGGTCCGGCAATGCCGATACTGGGCGGTACGCACCGAATTCGTCACCCGCGCGGGTGGATCCGCACGGGCATGGCCTTGACCCCGTTGATGAAGTTGGACCTCAGCCGTCGCACCGGCCCTGCGGATTCGACACGGTCGAGGCGCGTCGCGAGCGTCTCGAACATCACCCGCAGTTCCAGACGGGCGAGATGCGCTCCGACACAGAAATGGACCCCGCTGCCACCGAAGGCGACGTGCGGGTTGTGTTCCCGGCCGATATCGAAGACCTGCGCGTTCTCGAACACGTCCTCGTCGCGGTTCGCACTGGGGTAGTACACGACCACCTTGTCGCCGCGCTCCACCGCCTGGCCACCGATCGACGCCGGACAGGTGGGGGTGCGACGGAACGCCACTACGGGAGTCACCCAGCGCAGGATCTCCTCCACCGCGCTGTCGATCAACTCGGGCCGGTCCTGGAGTCTGCGCCATTGCTCGGGATGGTCGATGAAGGCCTGCATACCGCCGGTGATCGCGTTGCGGGTGGTCTCGTTGCCCGCGATCACGAGGAGCACGAAGAACATGTCGAACTCCACCTCGGACAGCGTGTCGCCGTTCTCGTCGGGACGAACGAGCGCGGAGACGATGTCGTCGCGTGGCTCCGCTCGCCGTCGGGCGGCAATCTCGTTGGCGTACAGGAAGACCTCTGCTGCGGCGAGCTCACCGTCCTCCTGCGTGCTCCCGTATTCGGGGTCGTCCCAGCCGATCATCCGGTTCGACCACTCGTAGAGTTTGCCGACATCCTCGGTGGGTGCCCCGAGCAACTCGGCGATCACCTCGAGCGGCAGCGGCGCCGCCACCGTCGGCACGAAGTCGACGACGGCACCGTCCCGTCCGGCTTCGACGACCTCGTCGACGATCCGGTCGCACACCTCTCGGATGTGCGCCTCGAGCGTCTTGACCATCCGCGGCGTGAAGCCACGACTGACCAGTTGCCGCAGGCGGGTGTGGTCCGGGGGATCGAGATTGAGGAGCATCGCGGCCTGCTTGAGGCGCGTTTCCTCGTCGAAGTCGTCGACCTGGGTGGTTCCCAATGCCGACGAGAACGTGCTGCTGTCGCGGGAGACAGCGACGACGTCGGCGTGCCGGGTGACGGCCCAGAAACCGGCACCCCCCTCTTCCGGCTGCCGCGGCACCGGGCAGACGCGGCGGAGTTCGGAGAAGTACGCGTGGGGAATCCCCTCGAGGTAGAGATCGGGGTTCTTGAGATCGATGCGGGAGGTGGTCATGCCCTTACCCTCGTCCGGATATACGAATGTGTGTCGCACTTAAACTACAGATCTTCGTTTGATGCGGAAGACCCTTAGACTAAGTTCATGGCACGCGACAATTCCCGGCCCGTCCGGCGGCGCACCCTCACGCGCGAGAAAGTTGTCGCCACAGCGCTCGACATCGTCGAGGAACTGGGCTGGGAGCAACTCACGATGAGCACCCTGTCGGCTCGCCTGGGCATCGTCGCGGCCTCGCTGTACAACCACGTGCGCAATCTCGACGACGTGCGGTCCGCCGTCCAGGTCCGCGCCATGACCGATCTGGGCCTCCACCTGCGTGAGGTGGCGATGGGCCGGAGCGGACTCGCCGGCCTGCGTGCCCTGATCGATGCCCACCGGGCATGGGCCGTCGAGCATGCCCGACTGTACGGCGCCCTGACCGCCGCACCGGTCGACCGCGACGCGCTCGTCGGCGCCGCACTCGACGCGAATGTCGCGCTGCGGACCATGCTGTCCTCGTGCGGAGTCCCGGCCACCGAATCGCTCGAGGTCGCCATCAGCATGTTCGCAGCGCTGCACGGCTTCGCCACGCTCGAGGGGAGCGGATTCCTCGGTGACGAACTGGACCTCGACCAGATCTACGACACCGTGGTGCGGGGCGTTCTGGCAGGAGTTCCCGCCACGGGCACGCACACGGGCTGAGCGAACCGTAGGCTGAATACGGCCGTTGTCGGAGGGAGGGTCCCATGGCAACCATCCGCTCCCTCGGAGATCTGGTGTCACCGCTCGGCGGCACGATCAACGTGGCGAACGTGATCATGCAGTTGGCTCTGCCGGGGGTTGGTCAGGGTGTCGTCGACAGCGCGGTGGACTCCGGTCGAGCCGACCTGCATCCGGTGAAACGCGCCCGGACCACCGGCGCATATCTGGCGGTCGCGGTCTTCGGCAACGACGACGATCGTGCGTATGTCCGGGAAGCCGTGCGCCGCATCCACTCCCAGGTCACGTCCGCTCCGGGAGCCCCCGTTGCGTACAGCGCCAACTCTCCCGTGCTGCAGTTGTGGGTCGCGGTGTGCCTGCTCACGTACTTCGTGGACCAATACGAATTGCTGCACGGGCCGCTGAGCGAGGACGAATTCCGGCGCGTACTGCGCGACGGCGCGAGTCTCGGCACCACCCTCAACGTTCGCCCGGAGTCCTGGCCCACCACGCGGGAGGAGTACGACGAACTCTGGCGCGCAGGCGTGGACAGCATCTCGATGAACGACGACGTCCGCACCTATCTCACCCACCTGGCGGAACTCAGTTTCCTCGAAGTACGGCTGGGACGCCTCGGCCGGGTCATCCACCGCGTGTTCGGTCGTTCCTTCGAGTTCGTCACCCGTGGAGCACTCCCACCGGAGTTCCGGGACGTCATGCACTACGAGTGGACCCTTGCGGACCAGCGCAGATTCGATCGCTATCTGGCGAACCTCCGCACGATGCATCGGTGGACACCGTGGGTGTGGCGACTGCCGTGGCAGGCCTACCTGCTCGACATGCGACTGCGGCGCCGCCTCGGCCTGCCCGTGTTCTGATCCGCGCGCCGCGGCGCCGGCAGTACGGACGAACCCCGGATCAGACGAACCCGGCGATCTCCTCCGGCGTCCACGGCGGAGACGTCTCGTGGTCGCGCCAGGCGAGCAGGTCCGGCGCCTGCTTGCCGAACCGCCCGACGAAACACCCGGACCCGGCGAAGATCCCGCCCGTCGACGAGGACAGCGCACTCGCGAGAAACACGTAGAGGGGTGCCACGTACTCGGGCGGAGCCGGATTGCGGGACGCCTCGTACGCCACGTCGTCGAGCAGGCCCCGCTCGTGCAGCCGCGTGAGGTGCCGCGCGTAGTCGTCTCCCGTGGACAACCGTGTGCGTGCTCCCGGGCACACGACGTTGGCGCGCACGCCGTACTCGCGCAGTTCGGCCGCGATCGCCAGGGTCAAGCTGTTCACCGCGCCTTTTCCCGCGGGGTATCCCGTTCCGCCGTAGTCGCCCAGAAATGCGAACGACCCCGTGTTGACGATCGCACCGCCGCCTTGTTCGACGAAGTACGGAGCGAGGACCCGGCACGTCCGGAAGGTGCCCGTGAGATGTGCGTCGATCAAGTCGTGCCACTGACGGTCGTCGATGCCGAGGATGGACGAGCCGGCCGGTTCCGCGGTACCGGCGCAGTTGACGAGCGCGGCCACCGACCCGAATTCGGCCAGTGCGGTGTCGAGCAGTCGTTCCGCGACCCCCGGTTCGGCGGCAGATCCCGCCACGCCGACCGCCCGCGCCCCGGCTGCCACCATCTCGTCCACGGTCGTCTCCACCGCACCGGGGTCCCGGCCGTTGACCACGACCCCGGCCCCTTCCGTCGCGAACCGCTGGGCGACGGCACGGCCGATCCCCCGGCTCGACCCGGTCACGATCACAGCCTTGCCGGCCAGGCCGGTCGAATTCGGCTCTCCCATAAGTTCTCCCGTTTCGGCCATTGCGTCGTACAACTGCCCGAACTATAGTCCAGACACCTGTCCAGAACCGAGGGAACGTCTGATGACACTTCGCCCCACCGACAGCTCCACACTCCTGATCGACGGAAAGCTCGTACCCGGCAGCGGCGGCACCTTCGAGGTGTTCGACCCGAGCACCGAAGAACTGCTCGGAAAGGCCGCCGACGCCACCGCCGCCGACATGGATGCCGCGATCGAGGCCGCACGACGCGCGTTCGACGACACCGACTGGTCGCGCGACCACGCGTTCCGTGCCCGGTGCCTCCGGCAGTTGCGCGACGCGCTGCGCGGACACATCGAGGAACTGCGCGAGATCACCATCGCCGAGGTCGGGGCTCCCCGCTTCCTCACCTCGGCCGCCCATCTCGAAGGTCCCGTCGACGACCTGCTCTTTTTCGCGGATCTCGCCGAGAACTATTCCTGGAAACAGGATCTCGGCAACGCCGCGCCCATGGGCATCCCCACGCATCGCTACCTGCTCAAAGAAGCCACCGGCGTGGTCGGTGCGATCACACCGTGGAACTTCCCGCACCAGATCAACTTCGCCAAGATCGGGCCCGCGCTAGCCGCGGGAAACACCGTCGTTCTCAAACCCGCCCCCGACACCCCATGGTGCGCAGCCCTGGTCGGAAAGATCCTCGCCGAGGAAACCGATTTTCCGCCCGGGACGCTCAACATCGTGACCTCGAGCGATCATCTCCTGGGCGCACAACTGACCGAGGACCCGCGCGTCGACCTGATCTCGTTCACAGGTTCCACCGCGACCGGCCGATCCGTGATGCGGTCCGCCGCCGACACCCTCAAAAAGGTGTTCCTCGAACTCGGCGGCAAATCGGCGTTCCTCGTGCTCGACGACGCAGACCTGCGCAGCGCCTGCTCGATGGCCGCATTCACCGTGTCCACGCACGCGGGTCAGGGGTGCGCCATCACCACCCGGCTCGTCGTCCCCCGCGACAAGTACGACGAGGCCGTGGCCGCCACGGCGAAAACGATGCGTACCCTGCGTCCGGGCGACCCTCGCGACCCCGGCACCGTCTGCGGACCGTTGATCTCCGAGCGCCAGCGTGCCCGCGTCGAAAGCTACCTGCGGCTCGCTGTCGAAGAAGGCGGCACGATCGTGGTCGGAGGCGGCCGGCCGGCCGAACACGCACGCGGGTTCTTCGTCGAACCCACTCTGATCTCCGGTCTCGACAACCGATCCCGGACGGCGCAGGAAGAGATCTTCGGTCCCGTGCTCGTCGTGATTCCCCACGACGGGGACGACGACGCGGTGCGCATCGCCAACGACTCCCCCTACGGCCTGTCGGGCGCGGTATACGGCACGGATCCCGCGCGCATCGCCCGTGTCGTCGCCGGGGTGCGCACCGGAACCCTCGGCGTCAACGGCGGCATCTGGTACGCGGCCGATGCCCCGTTCGGCGGCTACAAGCACTCCGGAATCGGCCGGGAGATGGGCGTCGCCGGCTTCGAGGAATACCTGGAAACCAAGTTGGTCGCGGAGCCCGCGAGCTGATCGCCGCACCCTCACAGAATCGAAAGGACCGACAGCATGGCCAGATTCACGGACCGCACGGCGATCGTCACCGGTGCAGCACAGGGCATCGGCGAGGCATACGCCCGCGCGCTCGCGGCCGAAGGCGCGAACGTCGTGGTTGCCGATCTCGAAGCCGAACTCGGTGAGCAAGTCGCCAAACAGATCATCACCGACGGCGGCAACGCGACGTTCGTGCCGGTCGACGTATCCGACCCGGTATCCACCGAGGCACTCGCGGCCTCGACCGTCGAGAAGTACGGCCGAATCGACCATGTGGTCAACAACGCCGCCATCTACGGCGGCATGAAACTCGACCTACTGCTCACCGTGCCCTGGGACTACTACAAGAAGTTCATGAGCGTGAACCTCGACGGTGCCCTCAACGTCACCCGCGCTGTATGGCCGCACATGTCGGCCCACGGCGGGTCGATCGTCAACCAATCGTCCACCGCCGCATGGTTGTACTCCGGCTTCTACGGACTCGCCAAAGTCGGAATCAACGGACTGACCCAGCAACTCGCGGTGGAACTGGGCGGGTCGAACATCCGTATCAACGCGATCGCACCGGGCCCCATCGACACCGAGGCGACCCGCAGCACCACACCCGCGAAGATGGTCGCGGACATGATCAAGCATCTGCCGCTCAAGCGAATGGGCACCCCCGACGACCTCGTCGGCATGTGCCTGTTCCTGCTCTCCGACGAGGCGAGCTGGGTGACCGGCCAGATCTTCAACGTGGACGGCGGACAGGTGATCCGCTCGTGAACACTTCCGAGAACATCAGGATCGGGTACGTCGGCCTCGGCAACATGGGCGCACCGATGGCCCAGCGTCTCCTCGGCCGTCCCGGCGGGCTCACCGTCCTCGACACCCGCGCCGAGGCCGTCGCACCGTTCGTCGACGCGGGGGCCACCGCCGCGGCGGACCCGGCAGAACTCGGTGCGTCGTGTGATCTGATCTCGGTGACCGTGCTCGACGACGCGCAGGTACGCGAGGTCGTCGCGGGCGGGAACGGGCTCTTGTCCACCGCGCGACCGGGAACCGTGATCGCGGTGCACTCGACGATCTCCGATACCACCGCCACCGAACTCGCCGCCGAGTGCGCCGAGCGCGGGGTGGATCTCGTCGACGCGCCGGTCAGCGGTGGTGCACCCGGGGCCCGCAACGGCACGCTCGCCGTGATGGTCGGCGCGACGGACGAGGCGTTCGCCAAGGTTGCCGAACCGTTCGGGCACTTCGCCGAGGTCGTGATCCACGCCGGTCCGGTGGGAGCGGGCACCCGCATGAAACTGGCGCGCAATCTTCTGCACTTCATCTCCTTCACCGCCGCGACCGAGGCTGCGCGGCTCGCGGAGGCAGCCGGGATCGATATCGCGGAGCTCGGCAAGGTCGTCCGCCACACCGATGCCATCACCGGCGGCGCCGGAGCCATCATGTGGCGCGACAGCACCTCCCAGCTCGACACGGGTGATTCGTGGTACCCGATCTTCTCGCACGTCCGCGACCTCGGCGAAAAAGACCTGTCGCTCGCGCTCGAACTCGGCGAGCGCCTCGGGGTCGAATTGCCACTCGCCACAAGAGCATTGACCGGGCTCGGGTCCGGACTCGGTGTCGGTACCGGCAGCGCCGCCCATTCCTACGCCAGCGAGGAGCACGCATGACCGACGACACCCGCCGCCGCGGACTCGAGATGATGACCAAGGTCTACGGCTGGGAGATGCAGGACGGTCCGGGAGACCACTTCGCGGTGACAGCAGACCACCTCTTCGCCGACATCTGGTCCCGGCCCGGACTGAGCATCCGGGATCGCAGACTGCTGCTCCTGGGCGCCCTCACCGCGCAAGGACTCACCGATGTCGCCGAGATCCAGATCGGTGCGGCTCTGCACAACGAAGAACTGGACGAGGAGCAACTCAAGGAAATCGCGCTGTTCCTCTGCCATTACGTGGGGTGGCCGCTGGGCACCAAACTGGATTCGACGATCGGGAGCGTGCTGCACAAGCGGCGCGCATCGAACCGGTCGTGAGCGCCACCGGCAGGGCCGCTGCGACCCCCGAGTTCCCGGAACTCGGGTTCTACGGCCTCGCCGGGCACTCCCCCGAACCTCGCGACCTGCTCGACGAGGTTCGTCACGGTGAACAACTCGGCCTCGGGTCGGTGTTCCTGTCCGAGCGATTCGACACCAAGGACGCCGCGGCGCTCGCCGGTGCGGCCGCGGCGGTGAGCGAGACGATCGGAATCGGCACCGCCGCAACGAATCCTCACACCCGGCATCCCCTCGTCACGGCGACGATGGCGACGACCCTGCACCGATTGAGCGGGGGCCGGTACGCCTTCGGCCTGGGACGCGGATTCGATGCACTCTTCGACCTCATGGGCCTGCCGCGCGTCACGTCCGCCGGGCTGGAAGATGCAACCGAAATCCTGCGCGCGCTCTGGAACGGCGAGGCGGTCGCGGGGCACGACGGACCCGCCGGAGCGTTTCCGTATCTACGCCGGATCTCCGAAGGGTCCGACCGTATTCCGATCCTCATGGTCGCGCTCGGCGACAGGACCCTCGACCTCGCCGGACGAATCGCCGACGGCGTCGTCCTGCACACCTTCTTCACCGACGCCGCCGTCGCCCGTGCCGTGAAGATCATCCGCGACGCGGCTGCGGCGGCCGGGCGAGACCCCGCCGCAGTGCGGGTCTGGTCGGTTCTCGCAACGGTCGAGGACTCGATCCCCGAAGACCGGCAACAGCGGATGCTGGTCGGGCGTCTCGCCACCTACCTGCAGGGATACGGCGACGTCCTGGTGCGAGCCAACGGATGGGATCCCGGCGTGCTCCGGCGGTTCCGCGACGATCCCGTCGTGCGCGATCACCGTGGACCGTTCGATGCGGCCGGCAGCCCCGCGGTTCTGCGGCACGTCCGCGCCCTCCTGCCGGAGGAGTGGATCGCTGCCTCCGCCACCGGAACCGCCGGACACTGCGCCGCGCGCATCGCGGACCAGTTCGATGCGGGCGCCGACAGCGTGATCCTGCACGGCGCAACCCCGGCGGAACTCGCACCCGTGGTGGCAGCATGGAGCACAGTACGCACGCCGGAGAACCACTCGCGGCTGCCCGCCAATCCCGGATGGAACGCCCGATGATCTCGCCTCCGCCCGACCCGGCCCTGATGCTCGACGTCGACGAGCTGACCCCGGAGCGATTGGGGGCTGCCCTCGGAAGCGCGGTGCACTCGGTACGGTCCGAGCCGATCGGTACCGGCCAGATCGGCCGGTGCCTGCGGCTCACGCTCACCGGCGACGAGATACCGGCCTCGATCGTGGCAAAACTTCCCGCGGCCGATCCTGGAACACGAGCCATGCTGGCCGGCGCCTACCGTGGCGAAGTCCGGTTCTACACGGACATCGCAGACTCGGTGTCGGTCTGCGTGCCGGTCTGCTATTACGCCGCACTCGGCGACGGCGGCGATTTCACGCTGCTGCTCGAAGATCTCGCGCCCGCACAGCAGGGCGACCAGGTCGCCGGCTGCACCCCGGCGCAAGCGCACGACGCGGTGCGCAACCTCGCAGGTCTGCACGGGCCCCGCTGGTGCGACCCGACCCTCCTGGAACTGTCGTGGGTCGGCCGGACCGGCCAGGACGAAGCGCAGGTGCTCGCCGAACTCTACGGCCCGGCGCTGGAGACGTTCGCGCACGATCTGGGTGAACACGTCTCGAGTCGAGATCGCGCCACACTGCGCGACTGCGTCGAGGTCACGGAGCGGTGGATCTGCGCACGACCGGAACGGTTCGCACTCGTGCACGGCGATTACAGGCTCGACAACCTCCTGTTCCCCCCGGTCCCGGACACGGGCGTGACCGCAGTGGATTGGCAGACACTCACAATCGGGCTTCCCGCCCGCGACCTCGCCTATTTCGTGAGCACCTCCCTGACCCCCGAATTGCGACGGGAGCACGAGTGCGACCTCGTGGCGACCTACCACCGGGCACTGCTCGGTCACGGAGTCGAGAAATACAGCCTGACGGACTGCTGGGACGACTACCGTTTCGCGATGCTCCAAGGCCCTCTGGTTGCTGTCTTCGGCTGCGCGTACGGCACTCGCACCGACCGTGGTGATCGGATGTTCGCAACGATGGTCGCCCGGGCGTGCACCGCGATCCGCGACCTCGACAGTCTCACCCTGGCGGCCCACACCTCCGGCTGAGGCAGCGTCTCGGTAAGGTTGCCCACCGGACACCGCAGTTCGCGAACGGACGGAGACCCCGATGACCCGCACCAGCTTGCCCCGTGAGGTAGTCGAACTTGCCGAAGCCACTCCGGGTTTCATGCCGGAGGACGAAGGAACTGCGCTGCACGACGTGGCTCTGCGTTACCTCGGCGACGGGGTCGGCGTCGAGATCGGCACCTATTGTGGCCGGTCGACGGTCTACCTGGGCGCGGCGGCGCGATCGACCGGGGGCACGATCGTCACGATCGATCACCATCGTGGTTCCGAGGAACACCAGCCCGGATGGGAGTACCACGATCCCGCGCTGGTCGACGACCATACCGGCCGCATCGATACTGCCGGACGATTGCGGCACACACTCGCCGACGCGGACCTCGAATCACACGTCGTGGCCGTGATCGGCACTTCGCCTCGGGTGGCGGCATTCTGGCGCACGCCCGCACGCTTCGTCTTCATCGACGGTGGACACAGCAGCGCCGCCGCCCAGGCCGACTACGAGGGATGGTCACCGTGGGTGGAGGTCGGTGGAGCATTGATCATCCACGACGTCTTCCCCGACCCGAAGGACGGCGGCAGGCCGCCGTACGAAATCTACTGTCGCGCTTTGGAGAGCGGGGAATTCACCGAGATGCCCGCGACGGGAACGCTGCGCGTGCTCGAACGCACCGGAGGGACCGTCGGAGTCCTACCCGGTCGCTAGAGCAGCGGGGCGGCCGTCAGACCAGGACCGGGCAGTTCTCCGTGCAGCGGTCGGCACCCGCGACGTGCGTGGGTGCCGCCGCGTCCCGGAAGACCCCGTTTCCCCGTGTCGTCCGCGACAGTGCGTCGGCAGCCAGGATCACCGCCGCACTGGTCCACGAACTGACCTCGACCGGCCAGCGTTTACCGTCGCTGTAGACGAGGCCGGTCCAATACGAGCCGTCGGGATCACGGAGATGCTGCATGGCAGCGAACAATTCGTGCGCACGCGCGCTGTCGCCCAGGCAGTCCAGCGCGAGGACCAGTTCGCAGGTCTCGGCGCCTGTCACCCACGGACGGTGGTCGACGCAGCGAATTCCCAGTCCGTCGACGACGAAGTCCGACCAGCGTTCCCGGATCCGTTCGTGTGCGTCGGGTCCGCGGACGGCACCGCCGAGGATCGGGTAGTACCAATCCATCGAGAACTCCGGCTTGGGAGTGAACACCTCGGGATGCCGTCGCACGGTGTGTCCCAGCCGGAACGACGCCACTTCCCATTCCGGCTGCGGGTCGCCGACGAAGTCGGCGAGACGCATTCCGCATTGCAGGCTCTGGTGGATACTCGAACACCCGGTCAGCAGCGCTTCGTCGAACATGCCCCCCGCACCGCGGGCCCAGGAGATCGAACCGTCCGGAAGTTGCATGTCGACGACGAGATCGAGTGCTCGCCGGACGGTCGGCCACATGTGTTCGACGAAGTTGCGGTCGCCGGTGACCAGATGGTGGTGCCACACTCCCACCGCGATGTAGGCGGTGAAGTTGCTGTCGACGTCCTCGCCGTCGGCCACTCCCCGATCGAACCGGACAGGCAACGACCCGTCGGGCCGCTGCGTGTCCCGGAGCCAGTGGAAAGCGGCATCCGCTTCGTCGCGCAAGCCCGTCACGGTCAGCGCCATCGCCGACTCGACGTGATCCCACGGATCGGTGTGGCCGCCCGGAAACCAAGGAATCGCGCCGGAAGACTCCTGCATCCGGGCGATGGCCCGCCCGGTCGCGAGGCACTGTTCCTGGGACAGCACCCCCGGCACGGAGGGAATCATCGGCAGGCTGGTATCACTGGGCGGCACCGGAAGCACCCGGTTTGCGGAGGTAGAACACCACGCTCTTGCCGATGACCGGATCGAGCAACTTCTCGGCGGTCCTCGTGATCCACGGACCTTTCATCAGGTCCCACACCAGCATCCGGTGGTACGCCTTCGTCAGCGGGTTGTCGTTGTTGTCGACGCCCACAGCGCATTTGAGCCACCAGTACGGAGCGTGCAGGGCATGAGCGTGCCCGGTTCCCGACACCTTCAGACCGGCGGCAGTGAGCTTCGCCGCGAGTTCGTCTGCCTTGTAGATGCGCACGTGTCCGCCCTCGACTTCGTGGTACGCGTCGGACAGCGCCCAGCACACCTTCTCGGGGAACCAGCGCGGCACCGTCACCGCGGCGACGCCGCCCGGCTTGAGCACCCGCACGAGCTCGGCGATGGCGCGTTCGTCCTCGGGCACGTGCTCGAGGACCTCCGAGATCAGAACGATGTCGAACGACGCGTCCTCGTACGGCAGTGCGAGCGCGTCACCGACCTCGGCGCGGGCGAGAGTTCCCTCGGGGACCTGGCCCTCGAGTTCCATGGCAACGAACATGTCGGCAACCGCCTTCATGTCGTCGGCACTGCGATCGAACGCCACCACATCCACGCCGCGTCGATACAACTCGAAGGAGTGCCGGCCGGCGCCTGCTCCGATATCGATGGCGCGTTGCCCGGGCTCGATCCCCAGCCGGTCGAAGTCGACGGTCAACATCAGTTGGTCCTTCCTTCACGTGCGGCGATCGCCTGCTCGTACACGCTCGCGGTCTGTGCAGCCACCGCGGCCCAGCTGTACCGGTCGAGCACTCTCGCGCGGGCCTTCGCTCCGAGCTGCTCCCGTGCGCCGGGATCGTCGAACAGTCCGGCCAGCGCTCCCGCCAGTTGTGCTGCGTCTCCGGGCTCCACGAGGACGCCCGCGTCACCCACCACCTCGGGGATCGCTCCGGCGCGACTCGCCACCAGCGGTGTGCCACACGACATCGCTTCCACTGCCGGCAGCGAAAAGCCCTCGTAGAGTGAGGGAACCGCCGCGACTTCCGCAGATGCAAGCAGTGCCGCCAGCTCGGCGTCCTCGATTCCCGAGACCGTGCGCACCACGTCACCGATGGCAAGGGCGTCGATGAGCCGCTCGGTGGCCCCTCCCGGGGCCAGTTTCGAGACGAGGACGAGTTCGACCTCGCGCTCGGTTCGCAGTTTCGCGACGGCCTCGAGCAGCGTCGGCACTCCCTTGAGCGGAGCGTCGGCGCTCGCGACACACACGATCCTGCCCGCGACCCGGGGCGTCGACGGCGGTGCGAACAGTTCCGTGTTCACGCCGAGCGGGATCGTGTGGATCCGATCCGCCTCGATCCCGAACGCCGCACGGATGTCGTCGGCCGAGTTCGCCGACACCGTCAGCAGGGAGCCGATCTTCCGGGCCACCCGCTCCTGCATGCGGAGAAAGCCGTACCAGCGGCGCAAGGTGAGCTTCCGGCGCCAACTGCTCGCCGACGCAAGATCGAGTTCGCGATCGCGGGTGATCGGATGGTGGATCGTCGCGACGAGCGGGAAGTGCTCGGCGATCTTCAACAGCCCCGATCCGAGCGACTGGTTGTCGTGTACGACGTCGAAGTCGCCGAGCCGGGTGCGCAGAAGCCGGGCAGCACGCAGGCCGAACGTCCGGGGTTCCGGGAAGCCCGCCGTCCACATCGTCGCGACCTCGAGGACATCGATGAGATCGCGGTACTCACCGGGACGGGGCGTACGGAACGGATCGTCGTCGCGATAGAGGTCGAGACTGGGGACCTTGGTGAGAGTCACCCCCGGATCGAGTTCCGGATAGGGCTGACCGGAAAACACCTCCACCGTGTGACCCTGCGCGACGAGTTCGCGGCTGAGATGCCGCACGTAGACCCCTTGGCCCCCACAGTGCGGCTTGCTCCGGTACGACAACAGAGCTATGCGCACATTCCACCTCGGGGTTGGTTCGAACGGACGTGGACCGGACGGACACCTGGCCGTCGGGCCGCGTAGAGCACCCTAGAACAAGTTCCGTCGTGTCACGATAGCGGCACGAACCGGATCGGACCGTCCGGCGGTATGCGAGTGGGACGGACGACGACAAGGCGAAGGCCCGGTATCCGTAGATACCGGGCCTTCGCCTGATGCGACCCTGACGGGACTCGAACCCGCGACCTCCGCCGTGACAGGGCGGCGCGCTA